>CAXNGL010000378.1:0-3007 GCA_964201515.1 Burkholderiales bacterium | reverse complement strand
CGCCATTCAGGCGCCGTTTCGCTTTTGCACTGGCCGCTTCGCTGGCGCTGCACGCCACCGCGATCTTCGGCGTTCGTGCCGGCCGCGGCGACGCCAGCGGCATCACGGGCGTCCATGCGACAACGCTGAATGCGCGGCTGATCCTGCCGGACGACGCTTCCGATCGGCCGCAGTCGGTGGCCGCGACCGCCGAGGCGCCGGTGGGTGAACCGGCGCGCGCGTCCGCGGGCTCGGGCTCGGGCAATGACGGCAAGCCACCGCGCCCGGCGGCCTCCGGTGCCCTGCCGCTGGACATTGCCAGGGCCGGCTATTACTACCTGGCGTCGCGCCTGCAAGTGGCGCCCACCGCCAAAGGGGACATCGTGTTCGAGTACCCGGAGGACTCGCAGTTGCGCGACGGCATCGTCCAGGTGCGCGTGCTCATCAATGCGCAGGGCACCGTCGATGACGCCATCGTCGAAGTCGCGGACCCGCCGGGCGTCTTCGATGCCGCGGCAGTCAAGGCGCTGCTGCGCGCGAAGTTCTCGCCCGGATCGCTGCACGGCATTGCGGTGGCCAGCCAGCTGATCGTGGAAGTGATTTACAAGGATCCGGGCAGCAGCACGTTGCCCGGGGTCAACCTGTCGGTGAAGAAGAACTAGGCGGCGCTGCGACCCGACCAGAGGGCCCGCGCTGCCGCGCTGCTACTACGCGGCCAACCCGCCCTGCAGCGTCGCACTTACGCGGCCAGTCCCTTGGGCAACGGAAACACCACGTTCTCCTCGATGCCTTCGAGCTGCGCCACCCGCCGCGCGCCGAGTTCCTGGAGCTTGGCGATCACTTCCTGCACCAGGATCTCCGGCGCCGAGGCTCCGGCAGTGACGCCGACGCGGCGCTTGCCCGTCACCCACTGCGGGCGCAGTTCACCGGCGTTGTCCACCATGTAGGCCTCGACGCCCAGGCCGACCGCCACTTCGCGCAGGCGGTTGGAATTGGAACTATTGGGCGAGCCCACCACAATGACGAGGTCGCACTTGGGCGTGAGGAACTTCACCGCATCCTGGCGGTTCTGCGTGGCATAGCAGATGTCGTCCTTCTTCGGGCCGACAATGGCCGGGAAGCGCGAGCGCAGCGCCGCCACCACCGTGGCCGCATCGTCCACCGACAGCGTGGTCTGCGTGACATAGGCGAGCTGGTCAGGATTGTTCACCACCAGACGGCCGACATCGACCACCGTCTCGACCAGGTACATGCCGTCTCCACCGGTTTGCCCCATGGTGCCCTCCACTTCCGGGTGCCCCCGGTGCCCGACCATGACGATCTCGCGGCCGGCATCGCGCATCTTAGCCACTTCGACATGCACCTTGGTGACCAGCGGGCAGGTGGCATCGAACACCCGCAGGCCGCGCGATTCTGCCTCGGCGCGCACCGCCTTCGATACGCCATGCGCGCTGAAAATGAGCGTGCTGCCGGCGGGAACGTCGTCGAGATCCTCGACGAAGATGGCGCCCTTTTGCCGCAGGTCGTCCACCACGTACTTGTTGTGCACCACCTCATGGCGCACGTAGATGGGCGCGCCGTGCAGCGCGAGCGCGCGCTCGACGATGCTGATGGCGCGCTCCACGCCGGCACAGAACCCGCGCGGGTTGGCGAGCAGCACCTCGGCGCCGGCGGCGAGGCCGTCGGCAGTGGCATGAATAGGATTAAAAGATATACTCATATTTGCCTCAAGATGTCCGGTGCCTTTGACTAAAACCGTCAATTATGATCATGGCCGCCCCCACCGTGATGGCCGAGTCGGCAAGGTTGAATGCAGGCCAGTGATAGCCGCCGGCGTGCAGCAGCACGAAATCCACCACGTGGCCGTGCAGCACGCGGTCCCACAGGTTGCCGATGGCGCCGCCCAGCACCAGCGTGAGCCCGGCGCAAAAGAGAACCTCGCCGCGGTGGCGAATCAGCAGCCACACGATCAGCAGCATCGCCGCAATGGCAATGCCGATCAGCAGCAGGCGCTGCCAGCCGGCGCCATCGGAGAGGATGCTGAAGGCAGCGCCACGATTGAACCACAGCACCAGGTTGATGAAGGGCGCCAGCGGGATGGAGTCTCCCGGCTTGAGCGCATCCAGGACGAGTTGCTTGGTGAACTGGTCGAGCAGCGCAATCACCACCGCCGCAGACAGCCACGCCACCAGCCCCTTGCGACTGGTCATCAGGCTGCCCGGGTTCCCGTCGTTGCCGGTGTTGCCGGTGTTGCCGGCGGACGAGGCCATGGGCGTCGGGGGCGCGACGTCAGGCATGGGTGCGTGGCTCGCCCGACCCGAACAGATTGGACACGCAGCGACCGCACAGCCCCGGACGCGCCGGGTCGGCGCCGGTGTCCACGCGCCAATGCCAGCAGCGCTCGCACTTGGCATGCGCGCTCGGCTGCGCATGCATGGACTCATGCGCGGGCCCCGCGGCGGGCATCACCCTGGCCTGCGAGGTGATCAGCACGAAGCGCAGGTCGTCGTCCAGGCTTTGCAGCAGATCGAGGCGCTCGCCATGCGCGTGCAGCTCCACCTCGGCCTGCAGCGATGAGCCGATGCGCCCGGCCTCGCGATGCGTCTCGAGCAACCTTGTCACTTCGGCGCGGATGGCGCGCAGCTTGGCCCACTTGCCGCACAGCGCGTCGGCGTGCGCGATCTCCGGCAGCTGGTAATAGGTGGAGAGAAAGATGCTGTCCGGCGCCTTGCTGTCACCGGCAGCGGATCCGGCAGCGAACACTTGCCACGCCTCGTTCGCCGTAAACGACAACACCGGCGCCATCAGCTTGAGCAGCGACTGCGTGATGTGCCACAGCGCGCTTTGCGCGGCGCGGCGCGGCGCCGAGTCCTTGCCCGTGGTGTACAGGCGGTCCTTGAGGATGTCGAGGTAGAAGCCGCCGAGGTCCTCCGAGCAGAAGCCCTGCAGGCGCGCCACCGCGGGATGAAATTCATATTTCTCGTAGTCGGCAAGCATGTCCTTTTGCAGCCGCGCCGCCAGCGCCACG
>CAXNGL010000377.1:0-3035 GCA_964201515.1 Burkholderiales bacterium | reverse complement strand
GCCCTCTACGCGGCCAAGCAGAACGGCCGGAACAGGGTGGAGACGGCCGCCTGAGGCGCGCGGCCTGGGGCGAATGGCACTTACTTAAGCGCCGAAACCCACGACAAAGAATCTGCTTTATTCAGAAACCGCGTTTTGATACGGATGGTGTTTATCCGTGTCAAAACGCGGTTGGCCCGCGGCAGCGCAGTCAAAACCTGCACCAACGAAAAATCCGTTGGTGCGGATCGTCGCTTTCGCGCGGATGATGAAGCCATCCGCACGAAAACTACGATCTTCAATAAACCCACTCCCAGCGGGACACAGCGTGGAGATTTTCTTCCGGCGTGTCCGCCTTACGCCTGGCTGGGCGGCGGCGCCACCTTGAGGACTTCTTCCAACGTCGTCAGGCCCTGGGCGACCTTCATCGCGCCGCTGATGCGCAAGGGCTTCATGCCTTCCTTGTAGCCCTGCTCGCGAATCCTCGCCACATCGGCAGATGCATGCACGAGGCCCTTGATGGTGGGCGACATGAGCAGGATTTCATACAGGCCGATGCGGCCCATGAAACCGGTGTTGCGGCATTCCAGGCAGCCCACCGGTTGGAACACATGTTCCGGCCGCTTGGCTTTCCAGGGCGCCACGAACTCGGTCCAGTCCATGTCGCCCGCGCGATGCCCAAAGGGAACCTTCTGCTTGCAGTGCGGGCACAGCGTGCGCACCAGGCGCTGCGCCATCACACCGAGGATGGTCGAGTTGAGCAGGTAGGGCGGCGTGCCCAGGTCGAGCAGGCGCGTGATGGCGCTCGCCGCATCATTGGTGTGCAGCGTGGACAGCACAAGGTGGCCGGTGAGCGCCGCCTGGATGGCCATTTCCGCCGTTTCCATGTCGCGAATCTCGCCCACCATGATGATGTCCGGGTCCTGCCGCATCAGGGCGCGCACGCCCTGGGCAAACCCCAGGTCGATGCCTGTCGTCACCTGCATCTGGTTGAACGCGGGCTCGATCATCTCGATCGGGTCTTCGATGGTGCAAACGTTGACCTCCGGGGTGGCCAGCGTCTTCAAGGTCGAATACAGCGTGGTGGTCTTGCCCGAGCCGGTGGGACCGGTGACGAGGATAATGCCGTGCGGCGACTTCGTCATTGCGCTCCAGCGCGACTTGTCGTCCTCGGAAAACCCGAGATCGGTAAAATCCTTCATGATGACTTCCGGGTCGAACACCCGCATCACCAGCTTTTCGCCGAACGCCGTGGGCAGCGTCGACAGCCGCAACTCCGTCTCCAGCCCGTCGGCGGTGCGCGTCTTGATGCGCCCATCCTGCGGGCGGCGCTTCTCCACCACGTCCATGCGCCCCAGTATCTTGATGCGGCTGGTCATCGCCACCATCACCGCCGCCGGAATGCGGTACACCTCATGCAGCGTGCCGTCGATGCGAAAGCGCACGATGCCGACATCGCGCCGCGGCTCCATGTGGATGTCGCTGGCACGCTGGTCGAAGGCGTACTGCCACAGCCAGTCCACCACGCTGACGATATGCTGGTCATTGGCGTCGAACTGCCGGTTCGACTTGCCCAGCTCCACCAGTTGCTCGAAGTTGCCGCCGCCCGCCCCCTTGTCGCCGCCCCGGTCGGCGCCCTTGATGGAGCGCGCCAGGTTGTAGAACTCCACCTGGTAGCGGCCGAGGTCGTTCGGATTGGTCAGCACGCGGCGAAACTCCAACCGCAACATCTGGCTCAGCTCCTTTTCCCATTCCTTGATGTAGGGCTCGCTGGTGGCGATGACTGCTTCGCGCGTCGTCACTTCCACCGGCAGGATCCTGAACCGTGACGCGTACTGGCTCGACATCACCGCGGTGACGGCGGCGAAATTGATCTTCAAGGGATCGATGTGGTAATAGACCATCCCGACCTTGGCGGCCAACCACTCGGTCAGCCATTCCAGCGACATTATCTTTTGCGGTGACGCAAGTGAGGTCCACTTTTGGTCAGCAACGATCACCAACGGATGATGCTCACCCCGGTGCATGCGCCGCTCGGCGATCAGCTTGTCGGCGACCGCACGCTCGACCAGCTGGTCCTCGACCATGGCGTCGAGAACCTCCAGTAGTGACAGGCGATGCTCGCTGAAAGCTTCGGAAACGTTCTGCATGAAATGCCCGTCGATGGAGTGGGGCCAATATAGCGACGCCGGAGACCGCGTGCAAGTGCTCGGTTCTTCAAGCTTTTTTTGGCTCGACCGCAGCCCACCGGGGCAAGCGCCCCTGCGCATCGCCGGTGGGTCCCCAAACAGTCCCGCGCATGCCCGCGACAGGCTCAGGGTTTATTCCGTCACGCAGGCGTGCTAGCCTCGCGCCTCCCTCAACTGTAACCACCACACCAAGGAACCACCATGACGATCAAAGTCGGCGACCACATCCCTGACGGAACCCTCACCGAATTCATCGAAGTCGAGACGGCCGGTTGCTCGCTCGGCCCCAACAAATTCAATGTGCAAGACCTTGTCAAAGGCAAGAAGATTGCGCTTTTCGCCGTGCCGGGCGCATTCACACCGACCTGCTCGGCCAAGCATGCCCCGGGCTACTTGGTCAATTTCGACCAGCTCAAGGCCAAGGGCATCGACGAAATCTGGTGCCTGGCGGTCAACGATGCCTTCGTGATGGGCGCCTGGGGCAAGGACCTCAAGGCCACCGGCAAGATCCGCATGTTCGCCGACGGCTCGGCCGACTACAACAAGAAACTCGGCCTGGACGCGGACTTCTCGGCCTTCGGCATGGGCATGCGCTCCAAGCGCTACTCCATGCTGATCGAAGACGGCGTGGTGAAGAAGCTCAACGTCGAAGAAGGCGGCAAGCTGGAAGTCTCCAGCGCCGAGGCGATGCTGGCACAGTTGTAAGGAACCCCTGAAAGAACCCCGAATTCGCGAAAACCTGAATGGGGTTACCGCTGAAGTCGGGGGATATACCAGGGGGTAGAGCCGAATGGCACTTACTCAAGGGCTTTGGCTCGCCCCCTCCTGCTGCGAGCGGGTTTATTGAAGATCGTTGTTTTCGCGCGG
>CAXNGL010000376.1:0-3036 GCA_964201515.1 Burkholderiales bacterium | reverse complement strand
CGGCATCCCGCCTTATCGACTGACAAGGAGACAGATATGAAATCCATCCTCGGAAAATTAGTGTATGCCGCGTGCTTTGGGATCACGCTTGCAGCCGGCGGCGCCGCCGCGCAGGGTTCCGCTGCAAGCTTCCCGGACAAGCCGATCCGACTCATCGTCCCGTTTTCCAGCGGCGGACCCGCCGACGCGATCGGCCGCGCGGCGGCCGCCGGGCTGTCAAATGCGCTTGGGCAATCCGTCTTCGTGGACAACCGCGTCGGTGCGGGCGGCCGCGTGGGTGCTGAAGCCGTGGCCAAGGCCGCGCCCGACGGCTACATGTTGCTGCTGTGCAACGTGGGTGACGCTATGGCCATGTCGCTGTACAAATCCATGCCGTACAACTTCGAGAAGGATTTCACCCCCGTCTCGCTGCTGGCTTCGTCGCCATTCCTGGTGGCGGTGCATCCGTCGCTGCCAGCGCAGGATTTCAAGCAGTTCCTTGCGCTGGCCAAATCGAAGCCGGGCAGCATCACCTACGGCTCCGCAGGCACCGGCGTGTCGTCGCACCTATCGGGCGAAGCCCTGAAGGTAGCGGCTGGCATTGACATCGTGCACGTTCCGTACAAGGGCCAGGCCCCGGCTATGAACGACCTGCTCGGCGGCCAGATCTCCTTCATGTTCGCCAACCCTGTGACCACGCTGGCGCAGGTGCGCGCGGGCAAGCTGCGCGCATTGGCGGTGACGGGCACATCTCGCTTTGCCGGTGCGCCTGACGTTCCCACTGTTGCCGAGTCGGGTGTGCCTGGCTACCAGGCCGAGACATGGTTCGGCATCTCGGCGCCGGCCGGCACGCCCCAGGCGATCGTCGACAAGCTCTCGGCCGGGTTGCAAAAGGCCATGAACAGCCCGGATGTGCGCGGCACGCTCGAGTCGTTAGGCGCGGTAGTGATCGCCAGCAACCCCGCTGATTTCGGCAAGCGCATTGGCTCGGACGTTCAGGCCTGGCGCGAGATCATCCGCACGGCGAAGATTTCGATCGACTAAGCGCCCGGCAACCAAGGAACTCCATGCCACTCATCAAGCGGGCCGGCCAGGCCACCCTGCACTACAAAATCGACGACTTCACCGATCCCTGGAAGAGCGCCCCGGTCATCATCCTGCAACACGGCTTCGGCCGTACGTCCAACCTCTGGTATCGGTGGGTGCCCTATCTGTCGCGCTTTTTCAAAGTGGTGCGGCCGGACCTGCGCGGACACGGCGATGCGTCGCTGGACTTCGACACGCAAACGGGCTACACGGCCGAGAACCTTCTGGGCGACATGCTCGCGGTCATCGACGAGGTGAGCCCCGGCGTGCCGGTGCACTACTGCGGTGAATCCATCGGTGGCATCGTCGGCATGGTGCTGGCCGCTGAGCGGCCGGACCGCCTTCGCACCCTGGCGCTGGTGTCCGCGCCGTTTAGCATTCCCAAGCACACGCAGGAGGTTTTCGCCCTGGGCTACTCCAGTTGGCAGGAGGCCATGCGGACCCTGGGCAGCGAGAAGTGGACGGCGGCCACCAACGGCTCCACCCGATTCCCGGCCGGCACCGAAGCGGGGCTGCTCGACTGGTACGCGAAGGACATGGGCCGCAACGACGTCGAGGCGCTGGTGGGCTTGTCCTTGGGTGCCATCAAGTTCGACGTGTCGGCACAGGCCGCGCGCATCAAGACGCCGACCTTGGGGTTGTACCCAGGCAATGGCACCATCACGCGCTTTGACCAGGAGAGTGTGCGCAACACGATCCCCGGCGTGCATATGACGCTGCTGCCCTCCGAGGCCCATTCCATCCAGTTTTACATGGCCAAGCAGTGCGCCTTGCAAGTGCTTTATCACGCCGCCCAGCACGACGGCACCGTGTGCGACGAATAAAGAGACATTTTATGCAACGCAGATCCGCCATTCTTGCCGCCGCGCTACTTGCCACGACCGCCGCCCAATTGCCCGCGATGGCGCAGGGCGCCTATCCGTCCAAGCCCATCAGCATCCTGGTCGGCTATCCCCCTGGAGGCCCGGTCGATACGCTCGCACGCGGCATCGGCCAGAAGCTCTCGGACGCCCTGGGCCAGCAGGTCATTGTGGAGAACGTGCCCGGCGCGACCGGCATGATCGCCAACCAGCGGCTGGTCAAGTCGGCTGCCGATGGGTACACCCTGCTGATGGGCGCCAACCCGATGTCGATCCAGGCGACGATCATGAAGTCCTTGCTCTACAACTCGCTGCGCGACTTTACGCCGATCGCTTACGTGGGTGACTCACCGTACCTGCTGGTGGTACCACCAAACTCCCCCGCGCGTACTGTGGGGGAGTTGGTTTCTCTCGTGAGGGCCTCGCCGGGAAAGATGAGCTACGGATCCGCTGGCACCGGCAGCGCCAACCACCTCGCTGGCGAGCTGATGAAAAGCATGGCTAAGCTGGATATCAACCACGTGGCCTATAAGGGCGCCGCGCCGGCCGAGGTGGACGTGATGGGCGGCCACGTGGCTTACATCTTCGATGCCTTCACAACCGGTCTGAAGCTCGTGCAAGGCGGCAAGCTCCGTGCCTTGGCCGTCACCACCGAGACGCGCTCGCCCGCTGCGCCCGACATCCCAACGATGGCCGAGTCCGGCTTTCCGGGCTTCGCCGTGCAGGCGTGGTACGGCCTCTTCGGCCCGGCCAACATGCCGCCCGAGGTGGTTCGCCGCTTGAACGAGGAAGTGAATAAGGCGATCGCGGCGCCGGACCTGCAGGCGCGCCTGGTCGGCATGGGGCTGCAGGCCAAGCCGGGCACCGCGGCCCAGTTCAATGCGTTCTTTTCCAGGGACGTCACGACCTTCGCCAAGGCGATCAAAGACGCGGGTGTGCAACTTCAGGACTGACCCTTGACCTCGCACGGCATATCTGGTGCGCCTCCTGGGCCTGTGGATATACACACGGCGCTCGTGCGCCTGCTCGAGGCCGGCGGTCTGGATGCGCTGTGTGCTGACGTCGCCATCACCGGGGACGACGCGTCCCTGGTCAGTCCCAATCGCCTGCC
>CAXNGL010000375.1:0-3037 GCA_964201515.1 Burkholderiales bacterium | reverse complement strand
ATCGTCTCCTTATGCACATCCAGCCCGACGTACTTGCTAAACTCCTTCATGACCTGCCCCCTCAATTGCGGCTCTGTGCCGACGGTTGAACAAACCCCAAGCGTAACCCGCGTCTCTTGAGGTGCGGCAGGTCAATACATGATGTCTTTGCTTGATCCTATTTGGCACTGACGACGATCTTGCCCTGCATGCCCGCCTGATAGTGCCCGGGGATCAGGCAGGCGAAATCGAACTCGCCGGCACGATTGAAGGTCCAGATGATTTGCCCGGTCTTGCCGGGAGCCACGTGCGCCATATAGGGCTCGTCGTGCTCCATGTTGGGAAATTTCACCATCAACGCGGCATGCTCGTCGAGCACCTTCCTCGTGCCGATGACCATTTCATGCAGCATCTTTCCGTCATTCCGGAGGACCAGTTTCAGCGTATCGCCTTGCTTGACTTCGATCTTGTCGGGGCTGAAGCGCATGGTGTCGGCCATCTTGATGCGTATGGTTCGCTTGACCGCCTTTGCGTCACCGGCGATGCCCCATTCCTTCTGCTCCTTCTTGACCGCCGTGGCCGCCTTCTCGACCTGGCCCTCGTTTCCGTGACCAAACGCGACACCACCCATACCCATAAGAGCTGCCATTACAATCAGTTGTCGTGCATTCATCCGTTTTCCTTTCGATATCAATCTGAATCCGACCCTCAGCGTCCCGTTCAGTGCCCTGAATGGCCGTTGGGTTTGCGTACCTGCACCTCCACTTCCTTCTGCGCCGCATTTTTCAGCGGCATGGATTGCCCGCCTTCCGACTTGAAGCGCGCCGGCTCGGCCAGCGACCCCGTCCATTCGAACGCCACCGTCCCCTCGGGGTGCTTGAACCATCCAGGGTCCGTGTAGTCGCCCGGCTTCTGGTCCCGGCGCACCTTGAGCACGGAAAACATGCCGCCCATCTCCACCGATCCGAACGGGCCCTGGCCGGTCATCATGGGGATGGTGTTGTCGGGCAGCGGCATTTCCATCTCCGCCATGTCGGCCATGCCGCGTTCCCCCATCACCATGTAGTCGGGGATCAGGTTGGTGATCTGACGCGCCAGCCCGCGGTGGTCGATACCGATCAGGGTGGGGATGTTGTGCCCCATCGCATTCATGGTGTGGTGGCTTTTGTGGCAGTGGAATGCCCAGTCCCCCTCTTCATCGGCGAGAAACTCGATCTGGCGCATCTGGCCGACTGCGACGTCAGTCGTAACCTCATACATGCGCGTGGATTTGGGCGTCGGCCCGCCGTCGGTGCCCGTCACCAGGAATTCGTGGCCATGCAGGTGAATCGGGTGGTTGGTCATGGTCAGATTGCCGATGCGGATGCGCACCTTGTCGTTGAGCCTGACGTTCAACGAGTCGATGCCCGGAAAGATGCGGCTGTTCCAAGACCACAGGTTGAAGTCCAGCATGGTCATGATCTTGGGCGTATAGCTGCCCGGGTCGATGTCGTAGGCATTGAGCAGGAAGCAGAAATCGCGGTTCACCTCGTCAATCAGGGGATTCTTTGACTTCGGATGCGTGACCCAGAAGCCCATCATGCCCATCGCCATCTGCGTCATCTCGTCGGCATGCGGGTGGTACATGAAGGTGCCGGGCCTGCGGGCCACGAACTCATAGACGTACGTTTTCCCCACCGGGATGGCTTTCTGATTGAGCCCGGCCACACCGTCCATGCCGTTGGGCAGGCGCTGGCCGTGCCAGTGGATGCTGGTGTGTTCGGGCAGCTTGTTGGTGACGAACAGACGCACCCGGTCGCCCTCCACCACTTCGATGGTGGGGCCCGGAGACTGACCGTTGTAGCCCCACAGATGAGCCTTCATGCCCGGCGCCATTTCGCGCACCACAGGCTCGGCCACCAGGTGGAACTCCTTGACGCCGTTGTTCATGCGCCAGGGCAGGGTCCAGCCGTTCAGCGTCACCACCGGGTTATAGGGACGGCCGGTGCTGGGCATCAGCGGCGGCATGGTGTCGGGGCTGGACTGCAGCACCGGCTCCGGCAGCGCCGCCATGGCCACCTTGCTGACGGCCGATGTGACAACGGCAGCGGCGACACCGACAGCAGCGGCACCGGCGCCTTTGAAGAAGCGTCTGCGCGAATTCGTGGACTGGGTCATTGCTGGTTCCTTGTCAGTGCGCGCCGGCGCCCGCCGCAACAGGAGCAATACCCGTGCTGGATGCTGCGGCGAGGTTCGGTTTGCCAATCAGGGCCATGTCCAAATCGGCCTCGGCAATCCAGAAGTCGCGCAACGCCTCGATGGCGCTGTTGACCCCGGCAATCTGCGATCGCGCGTCCGCCAGCAGTTCGAATACGCCGATCAGCATGCCGTTGTAGCGCAGTACGTTTTCCTCCGAAATGCGCTTCTTCAGAGGCACGATTTCGTCGCGGTAGTGGCGCGAAACGTCGTAGCTGCTGCGGTAGCCCAGATAGGCCTCGAGCACTTCCGAGCGGGCGTTGACTGCAGCTTCGGCGGCGCGGTTGAGCGCCTGCATGTAGATGGCTTCGGCCTTCTGCACGCGGGCGGTGCCCCAGTCGAACAGCGGCAGCTCGAATCCGATCTCGTAGCCACGCTGCGTCGGGTCGCGGTTGGAACGATTGTTGACCACACCGAGTTCCAGCACGTTGATGAACCGCGTGGCGCGGGTGAGGCCGAGGTTCTTCGCCGTTTGCTCGGCACCCAGCCGCGCCGCCTGCACGTCGAGGCGCTGCTGCATCGCCGTGCGTTCGACATCGGGCAGGTCCTGCGGCGATTTCGGCAAATCCGGCAGCCGTTCGGGCAGCGTGAATGCCGCCTGGCTGCCCCACACCCCGAGCAGTCGCGTCAGCCGCTCGCGCGCACCCGCCTGCGCCCGCGCGGCGCGGGCCAGGTTGAGCGCGGCGTCGGCATAAAAGCTCTGCTCGCGGGCCTGGTTGAGCTTGTTCCAGTTGCCGGCCTGGGCCATGCGCCGCGCCAGCTCCGCGCCGGCTTCAGCCGCCTGCTGCACCTGTTGCATGTAGCGCACCGTTTCACCCGCGCT
>CAXNGL010000374.1:0-3051 GCA_964201515.1 Burkholderiales bacterium | reverse complement strand
GGTCTCATTCTGTAAAATTTTTGCGTTCAAAATCACGCCATCAAGCGCATCAAAGATCAAAAGAAGACAATTTAGGCTTCAGAGTTGTCAGAGAACTCTTCAACTAACTCTAGATTAGCTGTCATTCCTGAATTATCTTAAATCTAGTGAAGATTTATATGCGAGTTTGGTACGGCAGGGAGGGGGCAGGTCACAGCGACAAGCCGCTGGCCGTAAGCTAGCGGGTACGAACCTGCTGGTGCGTCACTAGTTCGCCACGCCCAGGGTCGGCCGGCGAAGCGCTACTGCGAAGCTGCCAATACCTCAGCCGACTGCGCGCCGCACGGATTCCATCGTCGAAAGCTTCAGACGTGCACCCGCCTTCATGTATTGCCCGGGCAGTTCGCGATGCATCACCTCCTGCACACGGCGCGCCACGGCGGCCAGCTTCTCCAGATCAATCCCGGTTTCATAGCCACACTCATGCAGCAAATAAACCAGGTCTTCCGTGCAGATGTTGCCGGTAGCGCCAGGGGCGAACGGGCATCCGCCCAGCCCGCCGAAAGAAGATTCGTACTCGCGCACGCCCAGGGCCAGCCCGTTCATTACATTGGCCAGGCCAATGCCGCGGGTGTTGTGGAAGTGCAGCGCAATGATGGCTTCGGGAAAGCGCGCACGGATGGCTTCAACCGTACGCGTTACCACTGGGGGCGTTGCCATGCCGGTGGTGTCGCCGAGCGAGATATGGCGTGCTCCGCCTTCCATATAGGCACCGATGATCTTGAGCACGTTGTCGCTCGACACCTCACCTTCGAACGGGCAGCCAAAGGCGGTGGCGACGGCGCCACGCAGGGTGATGCCGAACTGCTTGGCGATCGGCGCGAACTCTGCATAGTCTGCCAGCGCGCTGTCGATCGATTTATTCAGGTTGGCCTGGCAGTGGGTTTCCGAGGCCGAGACAAAGCAGGCCATCATGTCCACCTTGGCGGCTGCAGCTCTCTCGGCACCACGCGCATTGGGCACCAGGCCCGTGAGGCGCACGCCGGGTTTGCGATTAATCAGTTCCATCACCTTCGACGCATCGGCCAGCTGTGGCACGGCACGCGGCGAGACGAACGAGGTGGCTTCAAAGCTGGTGACCCCGGCATCAATGAGCGCATTGATCAGCGCCGCTTTGGTTTCGGTCGGAATGAATTCCTTTTCCGACTGAAAACCGTCGCGGGTGCCGACTTCGGTGACGAGAACAAATCGATCCTGGGTTGTAGCGGGCATGAGGGACATGGCAGACATCCGTTGAGGAAATTGAAAAGGGTGGAAGGGGTTGGAAGATTCGAAAGGTTGGACTATCGGCGGTTCGCCACTGGCAGATCGTAGCGGGGCATATGCTAAATAACACCGGCCGTCCGCAGCGTGGCAACGGCTTCAGGCTTATAGCCTAGCTCGTGCAGGACACTTTCGGTATCCGCCCCCAGCACCGGAGGCGGGCGATGCATAGTGCAGGGTGCATCTGTAAATTTGATCGGGAAGCCCAGCACATCGAGCGCGCCGTACTGCGGATGCTCGATGGTGACCCTCATCTGCTGGTGTTGCGTTTGCGGGTCGTCAAATACCTCGGCCAGACCCAGCACGCGGCCGCAGGGTACGCCGGCGGCGTTGAGCCTGTCGATCCAGTGCGCAACCGAACCGCTGCGGGTGCGCTGGTTGATGGCTTGATTGATCAGCGTGCGCGCCTCGAAGCGATCCGCATTGGTTTGCAGGTCCGGATGTTGTTTCAAATGCTCCAGGTCCAGGGCGGCCAACAGCTTGAAGTAGAAACTGTCATTAGACGGGGCAATGGCGACTTGACCATCGGACGCTTCAAACAGGCCGTAGGGGGAAGCAATTGCATGGTCGTTGCCGGTGCGCAAGGGCTGACGGCCGGTGGCGAAAAAGTTGGTCGCAAGGAACGCCAGCATGCTGGTCATGCTGTCGGTCAGGGCGGTGGCAACCTCCTCCCCTTCACCGGTGCGGCTGCGCCTAACCAGTGCCGCCATGATGCCCATTGCCGCGTAGGAACCGGCCACCAGATCCGAGACCGGCGGGGCGGCGCGCATCGGCGGCTGCCCTTCGAGGCCATTGACGCTCATGAAGCCGCTCATCGCTTGGGCGATGAAATCAAATGACGGTCGCTCGCGGTAGGGCCCGTCCAGCCCGAAGCCGGTAACGTGGCAGCTGATGATGTCTGGCTTCAAGGCGCGCAAGGCATCGCGGCCAAAGCCCATTTTGTCCATCACCCCGGGACGGTAATTGTTGACCACCACGTCGGCACCCCGCAACAACTGGCGTAGCACCTCCTTGCCCTCTTCGCTGCGCAAGTTGAGCGTCATCGAGCGCTTATTGCGGTTGAAGGTGGCAAAGTAAAGCGAGTAGCCGTTTACCGCCTCACCCTGCTGGCGCACCGGATCACCCGCGCCGGGCTCTTCGATCTTGATCACCTCTGCTCCCATGTCCGCCAGGAACATGGAGCAGAATGGTCCGGAGAGAATGCGCGTCAGGTCAATCACGCGGATACCTTGCAGCTGCATGAACTAACTTAATCGAGCTTGACGCCGGAATCCTTGACGATCTTGCCCCATCGCGCGTAGTCAGTGCGGACGAAGGCGGCAAACTCATCGGGCGTGCCACCCATCGGGGTGACACCGCCGTTGATGAGCTTTTCGCGCACGTCGGGCATCTGCAGCACCTTGTTGATTTCCGCATTCAGCCGTGCGACCACGGCCGGAGGCGTGCCGGCCGGCGCAAACAAGCCCAACCAGATGCTGGCATCAATTCCCTTGATGCCAGCCTCGTCCAGCGTGGGGGTATTGGGCAGCATGGCCGAGCGCTTCGGGGTTGATACGGCCAACGGGGTCAGCTTGCCGCCGCGCACCAGGCCGAGCACCGAGGCCACCGACATGATGGCCACGTCAACCGAATTGCCCATCACGTCGGCCATCGCCGGTGCGGCACCTTTGTAAGGCACTTGCAGCAGGCGGATGGCGGCAGCCGATTTGAGCGATTCGCCGTACAGGTGCCCCACGCTGCCATTGCCCG
>CAXNGL010000373.1:0-3055 GCA_964201515.1 Burkholderiales bacterium | reverse complement strand
ACAAGATCGATCACGATGGTCACGATCGCCGGCCCCGTGGCCCGCGCGCCGAACAGCGCGATAAACAGCGGCACGCCCATGTAACCGGTGTTCGGGAACGCCGCCGTCAGCGCGCCGAAAGCGGCGTTGTTGGCATCGACGCGGTCGCTCAGCGTGGTCGCAAATGTAAAGCCCACCATGATCAGCGCGCAGATCAGGTAGACGCCGAAGACGCCAGGGTCGAGCAACTGCGCAATCGGCGTGCCGGCGCCGAAGCGAAACAGCATGCAGGGCAGTGCGAAGAACAGCACGAAGGCATTGAGGCCGGGAATCGCCGGCAGCGGCAGCATGCCGCGCCGCACGGCAATGAAGCCGGCAAGCACGAGGGCGAAGAAGGGAAAGGTAATTGCAAGGACGTCCAGCACGACGCCATTGTGCCTTGCTTTGGGCCCTCGGTGACGCACCACTTGCACCTGCTGCCACAGACTGCAAACCTCAGTCCCGTTTGCGGGCCCCTGATTCGTCATCCCTTGACGATGTCAGCGCAGACTGTTGTCCTTGATGAACATGGTGATCGCCGTTGCCACCTCACGCTCGATGCCATAGTAGGTGTGATACGAGGCCTGGCTGCATGGGTCGCCACCGCGTGTACTTCCGCCGTCGAAAAGACGAATCTCACGCTTGGTCTCCGCGGGAAGAAACTTGGTGAAAACTGGCACCCATTCCGGAGGATTGTGTTTGCATTCATCTTTCTTGCTGTGCGTGATCAGTGTCGGCACGCGGATGTTCTGAAGACCGAGCGTCCCCACACGGTTCGTGCCTCGTAAGATACTGGATGAGAAAACCAGTCCTGCCACCGGCTCGCGCACGCGTGTTCCGACCCATCCCACCGATACCGTCCCGGCGCTCACACCGACCAGCCATATTGGCGAAGGACTTTTCTGTCGCAGCCAGGCGATGATCGGCTCGACGTCGCGAATGTGGTCCTCGCTGACGCGATAGCTGCTGGCGGTTTCGAGGCGGTTGTCGCGGAGACCACCTGCGTGATCAGAGGGCGGCATGAACATGGCATAGGAGATGTTCTGCTCGGTAAATCGCTTGCGACTAAGGTCAAGGAAACCCGGATTGTTGCCCCCGGGAATGCCATTGCCCCCTTCGAACAGGATCGCCTGCGCAACCGGCTGCTCCACCGCCTGATAGACAAAGCGTGTTTCGACACCCGGGCGGCTAGGCAGGCTCACCCGATCCTCGGCAAGTACAGTTGCAGTGATAGTTAATGCAATAAAAAAAGCCGACGTGGTCGAAAATGTCTTCAAGATGAACCCTTTCTACAATAGACCGTTCTCAATAAATACAGTCCAGCGCACTACCCGAAATTACCATATACGCCCTGCAGAGATGCTCACAATGGGGTGTCTGATGTGCGAACTCCGCCTCAGGGGTCCTGCGCTCCAATTAAGCGAATCCCGTGAATGCCGCAACCCGAAGTAAAGTAGCGCGAATAGCCTCCCAGCCCTCCGTTACTGCGCGGCGCAATATACTATCGGCCATCTATCATCGGGCTGTTATCGGGAAGTTCCAACATCACGTCTAGGGAGAACGTCGTGCGCAGACTCCTAACCTTCGCCTTGCTGCTCACCGCCGCCTCTGGCGCCTTCGCGCAGGCCGGCTACCCCAGCAAACCCATTACCTGGTTCGTCGGCTACGCGCCGGGCGGCAATGCCGACCTGCGCTCGCGCGAGGTGGCGCGCTACCTCGGGCCGCTGCTCGGGCAGAGCGTAGTGGTGGAGAACCGCGCCGGGGCGGGCGGCAACATCGCCACCGACATGATCGTCAAGGCACGGCCGGACGGCTATGTGATCGGCATGGGCAGCTTCGCGCCGCTGGCCGTCAACCAGGCCATGATGAAGACCATTCCCTTCGACCCGCTGAACGACGTCATCCCCATCGTGCTGATCGAGCGCGGGCCATTGGTGTTGATGGTGAACCAGGCCTCACCCTTCAAGAGCGTGAAGGACATCGTGGCCGCAGCCAAGGCCTCACCCGGCGACTTCACCTTCGCCTCCGGCGGCCTGGGTGGCAGCCACCAGCTCTCCGCTGAATTGCTGAAGTCGCTCACCAAGATCGATATGGTGCACATCCCCTACAAGGGGGGGGCCCCGGCGGCGCTCGACCTGCTGGCCGGGCGCGTGGACATCATGTTCGAGCAGATGTATGCCGCCATGCCCAACATCCAGGCCGGCAAGACCCGCGCGCTGGCCATCACCAGCAAGAAGCGCCTCGCACTGGTACCCGACCTGATGACCATGGAAGAAGCCGGCGTCCCAGGCTTCGAAGTGCTCAACTGGCAGGGCGCCATCGCGCCCAAGGGCACGCCGGCCGCCATCGTCGCCCGCCTGAATGCCGACATGAACAAGGTCTTCGCCATGCCCGAGTTCCGCGACCGAGTGCTCGGCCAGGGAAATGAATTGGGCGGCGGAACACCAGAACAGTTCGGTGCGTTCATCAAGGCCGAGAATGCAAAGTGGAGTGCGATCGTGCGTGCGGCGAAGATCACCGCGGAATAGGAGACCGCATGAAACAGATCTCACGCAGGACACTGCTTCAAACAGCGGGCAGCATGACCGTGAGTGCCGTTGCCGGTTGCGTCACGCCGAGCACGGCACAGGACCGCGCTGCAACGGAGTGCGCCGGCCCTCCTGCGCGCCGTCAGATCGGGGAACAACCGGGACGAGGGTCAAGATCCGATCCAAGGGCTGGAACGCTATTGCGATGAAAGGATCCGCGCAGGAAATTCGGAGACCCAATTGTTCCCGTGGAATCGCTTGCTGATCCGCCAGCCGTCGCTCGTGCGCACCAACTCGTCCATATAGAAGGCACCGCGAACGACGAGCAGCCCCGAGTCGTCTCGCTTGCCGGCATGCACGGCCAGTCCCGAGCTCTCCGCCGTTGCCGTATCGCCGCTGATTCGAATTTCCGCATCATTGGCCAGGTACGGGGTGCTCATGATGCGCTGCATTCCGAATCCGCCTCCGCCGTTGGAGGTCGAGGCGAACCACTCCTTGTAATAGGTCTC
>CAXNGL010000372.1:0-3057 GCA_964201515.1 Burkholderiales bacterium | reverse complement strand
CCATGTCAGCCCTCAGACCTACGTCAAGCTCATGACCGACGGCATCCTGCTCGCCGAGACGCAGGGCGACCGCGAGCTGCGGCAGTACGACACGCTGATCATCGACGAGGCGCACGAACGCAGCCTCAACATCGACTTTCTGCTCGGTTACCTGCGCAAGCTCATGCCGAAGCGGCCCGAACTGAAAATCATCATCACCTCGGCCACCATCGATGCCGATCGCTTTGCCAAGCACTTTGCGGATGCTTCCGGCAAGGCGGCGCCCGTGATCGAGGTGTCCGGGCGGCTCTATCCGGTGGAGGTGCGCTACCAGCCGGTCGAAACAGACTCGGATCGTCGCGCGCGGGGAGGCAATGCATCGGCGCGCGAGGATGAAGGCGATCTGGAGCAGGCCATCGTCGACGCGGTGGACGATCTGGCGCGCGTCGGGCAGGGCGACGTGCTGGTGTTCCTGCCCGGCGAGCGCGAGATCCGCGAGGCGGCCGAAGCCCTTCGCAAGCACCATCCGCCGCATACCGAAATCCTGCCGCTTTTCGCGCGACTGTCGGCAGCCGCACAGGAGCGCGTGTTCAAGCCGCATGGTGCACGCCGCATCGTGCTTGCCACCAACGTGGCCGAGACCTCGCTGACAGTGCCGGGCATTCGTTATGTGGTGGACACGGGCCTTGCGCGCGTGAAACGCTACAGCTACCGCAACAAGGTCGAGCAGTTGCGCGTGGAAGGCGTGTCGCAGGCAGCGGCACGCCAGCGCGCCGGGCGCTGCGGCCGCGTCGCCAGCGGCGTGTGCATCCGCCTGTATGCCGAGGAGGACTTCAACAAGCGCGCCGAGTTCACCGACCCCGAAGTGCTGCGCTCGTCGCTGGCCAGCGTGATCCTGCGCATGCTGTCGCTGGGCCTGGGCGAGCCCGAGGATTTCCCCTTTATCGATCCGCCGTCGCCGAAGGCCATCACCGACGGCTATGCGCTGCTGGCCGAATTGGGCGCGGTCGATGACGACCGGATTCTTACCGACATCGGGCGGCAACTGGCGCGCCTGCCGCTCGACCCGCGCATTGCGCGCATGGTGCTGGCGGCGAAAGAAGAGGGCAGCCTCGCGGAGGTGCTGGTCATTGCCTCGGCGCTGGCGGTGCAGGATGCGCGTGACCGTCCCATGGAGCGCGCGGCGGCGGCCGATGCCGCGCACAAGAAATTCGCCGATGAGAAGTCGGATTTCCTCAGTTACCTGCGCATCTGGAAATTCCACGGCGAGCTGATCGCGCACAAGAAGTCCAACAAGAAGTTGCACGAGGCCTGCCGCGAGGTGTTCCTGTCGCCGACGCGCCTCAGGGAATGGCGCGACGTGCACTCGCAGATCAAGGAGTTCGTGTCCGAGCTGGGCTGGAAGGTAGGCGAGATCAACCCGGACCCGCACAAGATCTACGGCCATATCCACAAGGCGCTGCTGGCGGGCCTGCTGGGTAACATCGGCATGAAGACCGAGGAGGGAAACTACCTCGGTGCGCGGGCGATCAAGTTCTGGGTGCATCCGGGCTCCGGAGTGGGCAGGAAGGCCGGGCGCTGGATCATGTCCGGCGAAATCACCGAGACCACGCGCCTGTATGCGCGCAGCGTGGCCACCATCGAGCCCGAATGGCTGGAGAGTATCGGCGCGCACCTGGTGCGCAAGAACCGCGGCGAGCCGCACTGGGAAAAGAAGCCCGCGCATGTGGCGGCCTACGAGCGCGCCACGCTGTATGGCCTGCCGGTCTATACGAACCGGCGCGTGCACTACGGGCCCTATGATCCGGTGGAGTGCCGGCGTATTTTCATCCGCAGCGCGCTGGTTGAAGGCGAATGGGATTCCAAGGCAGCGTTCTTCCTGCATAACCAGAACCTGCGCCGCGACATCGAGCGCCTGGAGCACAAATCGCGCCGGCCCGACGTGCTGGTGGACGATGAGCTGATTTACGCGTTCTACGACAGCCTGGTGCCGGCGGACATCTGCACGGGACAAGGTTTCGAAGCATGGCGTCGCGAGGAGGAGTCAAAGAGCGCCAAGTTCTTTTTCCTCAAGCGCGAAGACCTGATGCGCCACGAGGCGGCGGGCATCACCACGGAGCAGTTTCCGCACGCGCTGGACATGGCCGGTCGCAGCTTTGCGCTCGACTACCACCATGAGCCGGGTAGCGCGCGCGATGGCGTCACGCTCACTGTGCCGCTGGTGGCGCTGAACCAGGTGAACCCGGCGCTGTGCGACTGGCTGGTGCCGGGTCTGCGGCGCGAGAAAGCCATGGGCCTCGCCAAGTCGCTGCCGCAGCGCACGCGCCATCGCCTCGGGACCCTGCCGGAATTCGCCGATGCCTTCCTCGCCGAGCCGCCCGAACTCACTGTGAGCATGGCCGAGGCCATCGTGCGCTGGGCGCGGCGCGAGCTGACGCTGGATGTGCCGCGCGACGGCTTCCAGACCGAACGCCTGCCGGCGCACCTGTCGATGAACTTTCGCGTCATCGACGAGCACGGGCGCCAGCTCGGCATGGGACGCAACCTGGCGCAGTTGCGCGCCGAGTTGGGCGAGGCGGCGGGGGCGACGTTCGCGGCCGCAGTCAGCCGGGCCGCAGTCAGCCAGGCCGCAGTCAACCAAGGCGTGCACAACACCGAGGGCAGCGCCGGCGCGGCAGCGGCTGTGGGGCGCACATCTGGTGGCTATTCTGGTGGTAATTCAGGCGGCAAGGTTGGCGGCAAGTCAGGCGCAAAGACTGCCGGCAATCGCGACGAGACGCCAGTCGGCGGCAAAGCTGCCGACACGGTCGCCGAATGGACCTTCGGCGAATTGGCCGAAGTGATGGAAATCCGCCATGGCTCGCAGACCCTGATCGGCTTTCCCGCCATCGTCGATGAAGGCGCCGGCGTGCGACTGGAGGTGTTCGATGCCGAGGACAAGGCGCGCGCCACACATCGCGCCGGCCTGCGGCGCCTGTTCATGCTGCAGTTGAAGGAGCAGGCCAAGTTCATCGAGAAGAGCCTGCCGATCTTCACGTCGCTGGCCCTGCAGTTCTCCACATTCGGAGACTCCGGTGA
>CAXNGL010000371.1:0-3064 GCA_964201515.1 Burkholderiales bacterium | reverse complement strand
CCTCGAACTTGACCAGGACCGCCAGCGCCGGCGCCGTGAAGTACAGCAGGAAGATGAAGAACAGCGACCAGGTCACCGACTCGCGCGCCTCCTTCACCGATGGCGTGGTGTAGTAGCGCATCAGGATGTGCGGCAAGGCTGCCGTGCCCACCATCAGGCAGAACACCAGCGCCAGGAAGTTTCGTCGCGCCGTATCGCGTGCCGCCTCGGTGGCCCCCGGGAAGGCCTCGGCGTGGCGGATTGGCGGCGCAGCCCTAGCGGCGAGCCCGGCCTCGCGCGTCCATGCGCCCTTGGCCTCGTCGGCGCTCTTGGGGAACTTGTCCACTGCTTCCTGTAGCACCTTCAACTGCTCGGGGGCAGCATTGGCAGCCTTGGCTTCGTCGAGCGTTTTGCCAACCGCAGCTTTCTCGGTGTCGTACGACGCCGGCAAGCCCTTCAGCTTGGCGCTGCCCGCGGCCGCGCGATCAGCGAATATCTTGCGAACTTCCTTCTCCTTCGGATCGTCGATCAGTTGCTTCTCGCGCTCAGTGACTTTCTCGAGCACCTTTCCGTACACGAGCTGGGGCACCGGGAAGCTGGTGTGCTTCACCGACAGCCAGACCACCGGGATCATGTACGCCACGATCAGCACGATGTACTGCGCAACCTGCGTCCAGGTCACCGCGCGCATCCCGCCGAGGAACGAACACACCAGGATGCCGCCGAGGCCAAGAAAAATCCCCAGCTCGAACGCCACGCCCGTCAGTCGCGTGGTGATCAGGCCCACGCCGTAGATCTGCGCCACCACGTACGTGAACGAGCACAGGATCGCCGCGACGATTCCGATGAAGCGCGGGATGTGGCCGCCGTAACGCGCACCGAGGAAGTCCGGGATGGTGAACTGGCCGAACTTGCGCAGGTACGGTGCAAGAAACAGTGCCACCAGGCAGTAGCCGCCGGTCCAGCCCATGATGAAGGCAAGGCCTGCGTAGCCGGTCAGGTAGAGAGTACCCGCCATGCCGATGAACGACGCAGCGCTCATCCAGTCGGCGCCGGTGGCCATGCCGTTGAATACTGCAGGGACGCGCCGCCCGGCGACGTAGTACTCCGCCACATCTGCAGTGCGGCTCATGACGCCAATGCCGGCGTACAGCGCCACGGTCGCGAACAGGAAGATGTACCCGATCCATGCCCTTGGCAGACCCATCTGCTCTGCGATGCCAAGCAGGATAACGAAAACAATGAAGCCCCCGGTATACCAGCTGTACACCTTCTTGAGCATCGATTTGAAGTCCCCTTGGGACTGTGTCTGGGTTGCCATTATTCGTCTCCCCCTTCGTCGACGCCATATTCACGGTCGAGTTTGTTCATATAGCGCGCGTAGTACCAGATGATGATCACGTAGATCACCAGCGCACCCTGCCCGCCCATCCAGAACGAAAAGGGCCAACCGAAGAAATTGAACGTCAGTTCGCGCGCGTAGAAACTGACGACATAGGTGACGACTGCCCAGATTGCCAGCAGTATCAGCGTAATCCTGACATTCTTGCGCCAGTACTCTCGATGCCGATCCGTGAGCTCCATGGTTTCCCCCTCAGGTAAAGACTCGAATTTGTCAATACAGCGCCGTGGCCGGAGCTGCCCTCTTGTCGAGAAGACTAGAAGGGCAAACTTACGGCATGCTTACGCTGCGGCGCACAACACCGGATTGCCCAACGCAATGAATCGTGCCGTGATGGACTGCCCGCAATCACATGACGCCGAGAGCGGCGAGTGCAGCACCGAGCTGCATCGACAACAGGGATGCCGCGACCATGGCTGCTGCCGCGAACTCCGCGGCGTCACCCCTCCTTGCCCCCAGCACCTCCTGCAACCCGATGTACAAGAGGTAACCGGCGTAGGGAAGCGCGACCACCATGGCAATGACCAATATCGGAACAATCAGGAGCATCCCGCACAGTAGCAATGGGGTCGCACTGTAGGCACTCACCGCCCATGCGCGTCCCCAGTCGCGCGGACGTTCATACATCGGCAACAACAGCACAATGGCCAGGGTGAGCAGCATGATCGCGACAACGCACAAGAAGAACGTCGTGGTAACGGACGACAGGTATGACGGCGTGACGCCAGGCTGCATCGGCGCCCAGGCCACACCGAGCGACCAGGCGAGTGCGAAGAGCGCCGACAAGACGACGACATGCCACCGCAACAAGCGTTGTTCCTGCCCGAGCGACGCAGCGATGGCTTGCCATTCGGCCGTGGGCGCTGCAACCAGGCGCCAGGCACGGCAGAACACCTGCCCGGCATGCCGCGCCGTCTCAGCGTACCGGCGCATGTGCCCATGGAAGGCGCATCACGGGCCAGGACACGGCTACGCGACGCGGTGCAGTGGCACCGCTGTGGCCCTGGCTCGCGGCAAGCTCACCCGGAACAGCGTCCCCCGCACGGACGGCAAGAGTTGCACGCTTCCTTGATGCACCTCCGCAATCTCCCGCACGATGGCCAGGCCCAGCCCCGATCCCTCCTTGCCCGTTCCCAGTATCCGGTAGAAGCGCTCGAACACCAGCTCGCGCTCGGCATCGGGAATGCCCGTGCCGTTGTCCTCCACATCCACCTGCACCGAATCCCCGGCCACGCCCACCCGCGCGGTGATCGTGCCGCCGGCCGGCGTATAGCGGATCGC
The DNA here is from genome assembly GCA_964201515.1 of Burkholderiales bacterium. GTDB lineage: Bacteria > Pseudomonadota > Gammaproteobacteria > Burkholderiales > SG8-39 > CAIYPG01. Next base: position 402 of record CAXNGL010000371.1, on the reverse strand, counting down.
ATTGTCGAGCAGGTTGCTGAAGAGTTCGCGCAGCAGCAGCGGATTACCCTCGATCATCGCCGCATCCGCATGCGGCTCGAAACCGATGTCGATGCCCTTGTCCTGCGCGCTGCGCACCCAGTCGCGCGTGACCTCTTCGACCAACGCGCCGAGTTCGATGCGCTGCCGCGGCGCCTGCACCGGGCTCTCCGCCCGTGCCAGCGCGAGTAGCTGGTTGATCAGTCGCGATGCGCGGTCCGCACCCATCGCGATCTGGCGCATGGTCTGCTCGATGCCCCCGATGTCGCGTTGTCGCAGCGCGAGCTCGGCCTGCGTTTTCAGCCCGGCCAGCGGCGTGCGCATCTGGTGCGCGGCATCGGCCACGAAGCGCTGCTGCGACTTCAGGCTGAGCTCAAGGCGGCG
>CAXNGL010000370.1:0-3092 GCA_964201515.1 Burkholderiales bacterium | reverse complement strand
GGTAGAAGCCCTGTAGTAGTTTGGAAAGTGTGCTCTTACCCGTTCCCGAAGGACCCGTGAGCACGGTAACCTGGCCAGGACTGAGCGAGAAAGAAAGGTCTTCATAGAGCCACGGCAAATCGTCGCTGTAGCGAAAGGCCAGGCCCTTGATGTCTATACGTCCTGCAGCATCCGCGCCGTTGTCTGCACCTCGGGCGCGTGTGGGCACAACGGACACCGGCTCGGCCGGCATATCCATCACGTCTCCCAGGCGGCGCATGGCAATGTTGGCCTGCTGGAATTCCTGCCACAGCGAGGCCAAGCGAAGCGTCGGCTGCGACAATCGCCCGGCGAACATCTGGAATGCCACCAGCATGCCGATGGTAAAACCGTCACTCTGCATGACCAGCAACGCGCCTGCACATAGAATGGCTGCGGTCATCGCCTGCTCAAGCACATTCGCTGCTACGTTGTAGGTGTTCGACACCTGCCGCGTGGAGAAGCCCGCCGAAAGATAGGCGGCAAGGTAATCGTCGTAACGTCGGCACAGGTGTGGCTCCATCTGCAGCGATTTCACCGTCTCGATCCCGGACAGGTACTCGGTAACGAAGGCCTGGTTGCGGGCACCCAGGAGGAATTGCTTGTTTAGCCGGCTGCGCAGGAGCGGCATGACAACGAGACTCGCCACAGTGATCATTAAGAGCGCCAGCAGCGCCACCAGCGAGAGCTGCCAGCTGTATGTGAACATCACGGCGAGAAAAACCACGAGGAAGGGCAGATCGAGAAGCAGCGACACTGCAGCACCGGAAATGAACTCGCGGATGGTCTCGACCGCTTGCAGGCGTGCCACCAGCGTGCCAGTCGATCTGCGCTCGAAATACTGGAGCGGAAGCCCGAGCAAGTGGCGGAACACCTGGCTGCCGAGCTCGGCGTCAACGCGATTTCCAGTGTGCAGGATGAGGTACTGCCTCAGCCACGTCATGACCCCATTGAAAACCATGAACAGCACGAGCGCCACCGCGATAGCGGCCAACGTGGACAGTGCCTCATGAACCACCACCTTGTCGATGATGACTTGCGTGAAGAGCGGTGCAGAAAGGCCTGCTACCTGAAGTGCGAGTGATGCCAGCAGCACATCTCGCCAGATGCGCCTGTGCTTGAGCAGGGTTTTGGCAAACCACCCGAAGCCAAAGCGTCCGGGAATCGGAGTGGCGTTGAAGCCCCTGCGCAAAGACTCATCGTCGGGCACCTCCACCGGGTCCTCTGGCGGCTCCGGGGCGACGAGAAATATCGTGGGCTCCATGGCGCCCAGAAACAATTCATCGAGGGTCGTCGTTCTGGGCTCCGCAGATCCACACTCAAAGTAGAGGACCCGCTTCGAGTCCCCTTTCGCAATCAGGATGGGTTTTAGCTCGGCTTGGTCACCACGCCCGATTTCAGCCTCCCCCAACGGCGATCTCGCATTACTCCGAAAGGCGATGACCGGATATCTCACGTCCTTGCCCCGGAGCAATTGGATATTTGCCTCTCCCAGGCGCAATCCCGCTCGACGCGTTGCTTCGATCAGAGACGCCATGTTGTACGGTGGGGCAAACGGCTGCAGTCCAAGCTCCGCATTCCATGGAATGCGATGAATTCGGCACAGGCTTCCGACCAGCCATGCCAACTTTGAATGGACAATTTTATGATCGAACACCATTCGCCCTCCCTAGGGTCGCCTGGCCTTCGCTTGGCTTCAATCCAGAGTATTACTACTACCAGGCCAAGTCAGAATACTTAGCACCTAGCGTGATTGCAACAGTGGGCAAACAATAAAGCGGATTCTTCGTAGGGTTTTCTAAACAATGACGCGCCGACTTCGCGTCGAAACGCAAACTGGCGGTTATTGGACTTCTTTGGATGTGAAATTGGCGGAAGGTGCGAGATTCGAACTCGCGAAGGGTGTAACCCCTTGCCGGTTTTCAAGACCGGTGCCTTCAACCACTCGGCCAACCTTCCTGATGCGCGCTTGCCGCCGAGAACCGGCGTTACGTGTCTAAGTGTGCCCGACACAATGCAGGGGATACTCCCCAAACTCCCCTACTTCAGAGGCCATTTCGGAAATTCCGAAATGGCCCCTAATCGCCCCTCAAGAATAACATGGCGAACCAGCCCAAAGCCGGGCTTCGCACAACTCAGATCGCCTCGAAAAGCGCTATCGACTCGACATGTGAAGTGTGCGGGAACATGTTGACGATTCCTGATGCGATCAGCGCGTAACCCTGCGTGTTCACCAGTACACCTGCATCTCGCGCCAGCGTTCCCGCATCGCAGGACACGTAAACGATGCGGCGCGTGCCGCCAGCGGCAGACAGGCGCTTGACGACTTCCATGGCGCCCTCCCGTGGCGGATCGATAAGCACCTTGTCGACGGTTCCTGCATTAGACAGAACCCGCTCGAGCGCAGGCACGTCGAACAGGTTGGCCACATCGAACGAGCAGCGGTCCTGCAAAGCGTTTCGGCCGGCGTTCAGGGCCGCACGTTGCACCAGCTCCGCGCTACCCTCAACGCCACGCACCGTTGCCCCGCGCCGGGCCATGGGCAACGTGAAATTGCCCAGCCCGCAGAACAGGTCCAATACCCGCTCATCCGGTTGCGGATCCAGCAGCCCAACTGCGCGTCGTACCAGCAAGCGATTGACAGCATGGTTCACCTGCGTGAAGTCCGTTGGCCGGAAGGCGATCGAGATATCGAACTCCGGCAGCGTGTAGTCCAGTTGCGGTGCATCCAGCGGCCAGAACGGCGTAGCCGTTTCCGGGCCGACGGGTTGCAACCAGAATTGCACCCCCGCCTCCTCCGCAAAGGCCTTCAGAAAGACTTCATCTTCGGCGCTTGGCGATTGCAAGACCCGAAGTACCAGCACGGTCACGTGCTCGCCCACCGCGATCTCGACCTGCGGCAATCGCTCGGCGATGGACAGTTTCCCGAACAGGTCGCGCAGTTGCGGGATGAGCGCAGAAACGGCATGTGGCATGACTTCACAGCTCGTCATGTCCGCGACGAAACTCGAGCGGCGCTCGTGAAATCCGACCAGAACACCGCCCTTCTTGCGCACCAGCCGCACCGACATGCG
>CAXNGL010000369.1:0-3112 GCA_964201515.1 Burkholderiales bacterium | reverse complement strand
GTGCGCGACAGCGCGTCGCCCACCCGCAGCGGCTCATGAAAGGCAAAGTCACTGCCGGCCCACATGCGACGCGGCAGCGGCACCGGCGGCAAAAAGCCACCGAGCTTGGCGTGTCCGTCAGCGCCGATCTCGGACTGCGGGTAAATCGGCAAAAAATACAACCAGTGCCACAGTGGCGGCAGCGGCGTGCCGTCTGCCGGCCGCTCGACCAGCGCGCCCGGCGGCCAGTCCAGCGTGGCCGTCAGCGCGGCAAACGGGGTGGCAGTAGCCGTGTCATGGACCGTCTCGCTGCGGCCTAACCAATCTTGCAAATTCACGTCTGTCCTTGGCGGGTTGATTCGACTTTGATCTTAGCGGCGCCAGTCCGTAGGTCCACTGCTAGCCGTAAACACTGGTGTCAGTGGTGATGACGGACAGCGGATGGCGCGCGCCGGCCAAGTAGTCGTCCATACACTGGATCAGCAGCGGGCTGCGGTGCCTTTCGGGGCAGGCGCGGATGGCGTCTGCACTCAGCCACAGGGTGCGCACAATGCCTTGATCGAGCGCCTGGCCGGCCACAAAGTCACCGAGCTCGCCGCAAAAGGCAAAGCGCAAATAGGTGATGTCGTCGCGACCATCCGCCAACTCCCGCTGAAAGCGCGACAGGTAAACACCCACCAGCGCCGTGGGCCGGAAAAGAAAGGCGGTTTCTTCCAGCGTCTCGCGCGCGCAGGCTTCAACCGGGCTCTCGCCCGGGTCCAGGTGGCCGGCCGGGTTGTTCAGTCGCAGACCTTCGGGCGTGTGTTCCTCGACCAGCAAGAACTCGGTGATACCGGCCACTTCGCGGGCAATGACGGCGGCGACCGTGGCGCTGGGTTTCCATCGTGTGTTCATTCGCAAATTATCCCTTGGTAAAACCGGACGCAAAACCCGGCGCAAAGTGCGCGCGCAAAAACTCGACCAGACACTGCACCGCCATGGGCACCTGGGCTGACCAGGGCCGCAGCGCATAAATGCTTTCGCCAAAAAACCCCTGCGCCTGCCAATCGGGCAGCACCTGTACCAACGCGGGCTGGCCGTCGGCACCCGACGGCGGCACGCTGAAGTCGGGCAGCAGGCCAATGCCCAGGCCGGCCAGCAGCGCTTCGCGCAACACCTCGGAGTTGTTGGCCTTGAGCGAGCCGCGCACGTTCACGCCCACGCGCTCTTGTGCATCGCTAGGCGCCTTGCGGCCGCGCACCTTGGCGGGGGCATTGCGCGCAAAGGTCCAGCTGCCGCTGGCCGCACTGACACCGCCCAGGTACAACAGGCAGTCGTGCACGGCCAGCTCGGACGGGTGCGCCGGCACGCCGCGCGCAGCCAGATACGCCGGGCTGGCCAGCAGCACCGAACGGGTTTCGCACAGCACCCAGGCCACATGGGTTTCAGGCGGCGGGTTGGTGTGGCGAACCGCCAGGTCAAAGCCTTCGTTGGCCAGATTGACGAAGCGATCAGTCAACTCCAGCTCGATGTGAATGTCCGGGTAGCTTTTGAGGAAGGCCGCTACACAGGGCGCCAGGTGCTGACGCCCCAGCGCCACCGGCGCCGTCACGCGCACCAAGCCGCGCGGCGTGCCCACCAGATCTTTGACGGCTGTATAGCTCTCACTGATGCGGCCAAAAGCCGGCAGCATGTCGTTGACCAGCTGCTGGCCGGCCTCGGTCAGGCCGACCGAGCGCGTGGTGCGGCGCACCAGTAGCACGCCGGCTGCACGTTCAAGCTCGCTGATGCGCATGCTGGCCGACGCCTTAGACACGCCCAAGCGCCGCGCCGTCTCGGTGAAACTGCGCGTGGCGGCCAGCACGGTCAGCAGGTGCAGGTCGGCCAGCAGGGGGGCAAGTTGGTCAGAAGCCATGCGTTAGATTAGCAGAAAAGACGCCATTGTTCATTTAAATGAACAATGTAATCACCGATTAGGGCATTATCAAAACCGCCGTCCGCGCCTAGACTTGGCGCCAACCAAGCCCCCAACCCAAGGACCCGCCATGAGCACGACCCCCGCCACCATCGCCCATTACGTCAACGGCCACGGGCTCGCCGGCGGCTCTGCCCGCCAGCAAGCCGTCTTCAACCCCGCCACCGGCGCAGTCACCGGCCAGGTTGCGCTGGCCAACGCCGCTGACGTGCACAGCGCCGTGGCTGCGGCCAAAGCCGCCTTCCCTGCCTGGGCGGACACGCCGCCGATTCGCCGCGCCCGCGTGATGTTTAAGTTTCTCGAGCTGCTGAACCAGAACAAAGACCAGCTGGCGCACCTGATCACTGCCGAGCACGGCAAGGTGTTCACCGATGCGCAGGGCGAGGTCTCGCGCGGCATCGACATCGTCGAGTTCGCTTGCGGTATTCCTCAGCTGCTCAAGGGCGACTTCACCGACCAGGTAAGCACTGGCATAGACAACTGGACGCTGCGCCAGCCGCTGGGCGTGGTCGCCGGCATCACGCCTTTTAACTTTCCGGTGATGGTGCCCATGTGGATGTTTCCGGTGGCGATTGCCGCGGGCAACTGCTTCATCTTGAAGCCCAGCCCGATCGACCCGAGCGCCAGCCTGTTCATGGCCGAGCTGCTGAAAAAAGCCGGCTTGCCGGACGGCGTGTTCAACGTCATTCAGGGAGACAAGGAAGCGGTTGACGCGCTGCTGGTGCACCCGGACGTGCACGCAATTTCCTTCGTCGGCTCGACGCCGATTGCCAACTACATCTATGAGATCGGTGCCCACCACGGCAAGCGCGTGCAAGCGCTGGGCGGCGCCAAAAACCACATGGTCGTGATGCCCGACGCCGACCTCGAGCAAGCGGTCGATGCGCTGATCGGCGCCGGCTACGGCTCGGCCGGCGAACGCTGCATGGCGATCTCGGTGGCGGTGCTGGTGGGCGACGTGGCTGAGCGCCTCTTGCCCATGCTCAAAGCGCGCGCTGAAAAACTCATCATCAAAAACGGGGTACATCTGGACGCCGAAATGGGCCCCATCGTCACCGCTGCAGCGCACCAGCGCATCACCGGCTACATAGACCAAGGCGTCAAAGAAGGCGCGAAGCTGCTGGTGGATGGCCGCCAGTTCACCGGCGCCAAAGCCGGTGCCGGTTGCGAGCAGGGCTT
>CAXNGL010000368.1:0-3115 GCA_964201515.1 Burkholderiales bacterium | reverse complement strand
TGGCCTAGGAGTAGCGCTACGGCGGGAGTGACTGCGTGTGTTTGCGGGCATGAGAAGGAGTTTTCAATGACAGATGCAAAGAAAACGTCCGTGCCGCGTAGTGCGCGCAGAAGGGCATTTGCCGGCTGCGGTGTGGCAGCCTTGGCTGTGCCCTTGCTGCTGGCGGCAGTGCCATCGCAAGCGCAGGCACAGGACGCCGCCGCATGGGCGAAAATCGTCGCCGCAGCCAAGCGCGAAGGGCGGGTCAGCTACTACTCGGCGGCCAATCCGGCGCCGCTGGCGCGCATCGTGGATGGCTTCAAGAAAGCGCACCCCGATATCGTGATCGACTTCCAGCGCATCCCATCCGGGCCTCTGTTGACCAAACTGGACCAGGAACGCGGATCGGGAGCGGAGGGGGCGGATGTTGCCAATGCCACGGAAATCAATTGGTTCCTGGCACGGGGCAAGGAAGGCAAATTGCTCAGGCCGGTTGGTCCCGCCACCAGGGAGTGGCCGGCCAAGTACCTGCTCGATGGCAGCGTCGTCATTGCCGCGATGGAACCGCTCATTGTTTCCTGGAACACGGTGCGCGTGTCCAATCCGCCAAAAACTTACGCGGACCTGCTCAGGCCCGAGTTCAAGGGGCGACTGGGGCTGTCGGAACTTGCATCGGTGGCCGTGGTGGCATGGTACGACTGGGTGGAAAAGTCGCAGGGCAGCGGCTACGTGGCGAAACTGCGGGCGCAGAATCCCAAGCTGTATGTGGGATCGGTGCCGATCGCGCAGGCGGTGGCTTCAGGCGAGATTTCGGTGGGGGGCTTTGGCACCCCCACGTCGGTGAAGCCGATCAAGGATTCGGGGGCTCCGATCGACTACTTCGTTCCAAGTCCGGGACTGGGGATCAGGTACGCATTGGCCGGGTTCTCCTGGGGCAAGAACCCCAATGCTGCCTTGGTGCTGCTCGACTACATCATGTCGCGCGACGGGCAGACGGCGTGGCACTCAAACGGCGAGACGGCCAGCCCGTTGAACGGCATTCCTGGGGCACTCTCGGCTGCGTCCATCGACCCCTTTGACCCGAACCTCTATCCGCCGGAAGTCGAGAGGAAATTCCGCGAGGATTGGAACAAGGCGTTCAAGTAGGCGGGACAAGTCGGGCTCGGAGCCGGATTCCACTTCGAGTTGTGAGCGCGTCGAAATCTGATTCCACGCCACGCCCAATCAGTAGGTCTTGGCGGAAGGAAGCGGGAGTCGAACCCACCCGGAGCCGCAGAGCAGCCCGAACCGGTTTTGAAGACCGGCCGCCCCACCGGGAGCGATTTCCTTCCGTGATTCCGAGTCTTTGCTCCGAATGCATCGCTGATAATAATTCTACTCTTCAGCTACGACAATCGGATACCTGGGTCAAAAACTGATTATATCTTTAACCGTCGAACGCGGCGCCGTGCCACAGCGTCAGCCGGTACTCGACAGCACGATTCTAACGGTAAATCGAGGCGGGTCGTGCGCCGGTGTTACACCCTGAATTCCAGCGATGCGAGTTGCCCGATGAAAGCAGCCTCGTCCGCATCGCTGGCCAGGCAGCGCAAATCGAGTCGGAACGCGCCATCGGAGATGCGCCCGATCACCGGCAGGGGTAGTTTCCGGAACGCCGCTTCGATCGCACCGAGGGCTCGCCCCTCGCCGCGCCCAACCTTGGCCGGGCGGAACACCAGGCTGGCGCTGGGCAAGGAGTCGACGGGCAGGGCGCCGCTGCCGATCTGACTGCGGCAGTCCTCGACGCTGATGCTGGCGCGCTGCGCCAGCGCCGCGCCGACCGCCGGCAACAGGCGTTCGGCGACCAGTCGTATCTCCTCTGGCGTTCGCGACAGGAGGCGTAGCGTGGTCAATCTGTTGGGCAGGCTGTCGGGGTCGCGATACAGGCGCAGCACCGCCTCCAATGCCGCCAGCGTCATCTTGTCGGCACGCAGTGCGCGCTTGAGCGGATTCTTCTTGATGCGGCTGACCAGCGCGCGGGTTCCCACGATGATCCCGGCCTGCGGGCCGCCCAGCAGCTTGTCGCCGCTGAAGGTCACCACGGCTGCGCCATTGGCGATGGTCTCCTGCGGGCGCGGCTCGCCGGGCAGGCCCCAGCGCGTCATGTCCACCAGCGCACCGCTGCCCAGGTCGACCATGAGCGGGATGCCGTGCTTGTGCGCCAGCGCCCCGAGCTCCGGCTCATGCACTGCCGCCGTGAACCCCTGCACCGCGTAGTTGCTGGTGTGGACCTTGAGAATCAGCGCGGTCTTGGGGCCGATGGCCGCTTCGTAGTCTGCCAGGTGGGTGCGATTGGTGGTGCCGACTTCACGCAGCTTGCAGCCGGCGCGGACCATGATGTCCGGCATGCGGAAGGCGCCGCCGATCTCGATCTGTTCGCCGCGCGATACGATGACTTCCTTGCGCGCCGCCAGCGTGTTGAGCGCCAGCAACACCGCAGCCGCGTTGTTGTTTACCACGGTGGAGGCCTCGCAGCCGGTGAGTTCGCGCAAGAGCCCGGTGATCAGGTCGTCGCGGTCGCCGCGCGCACCAGTGGCAAGGTCGTACTCGAGGTTGCAGGCGCCGCGCATGGCCATGGCGACCGCCTCGATAGCCTCCTCGGGCAGTGGCGCGCGCCCGAGGTTGGTATGCAGCACCGTGCCGGTGAGGTTGAGGACTGGCCGCAGGGAGGGGCGAGAGGCGGCGGTGAGATCGTCGGCGAGCCTGGCCCCCACGCTGGCATCGTTCCAGTCTGTGGTGTCCGCCGCACCGGCCTTGCCGCCCAGCGCGTGCTCGCGCGCGGCACCCAGCATGCGGCGCACGGCGTTCACCACGGCCGTGCGTCCGTAGCGCGGAACCAGGGCCTGCACCGAGTCCAGGCCGAGCAGGCGATCGACCGACGGCAGGGCCAGGCGTTCGGCCTTGCGCACACCGGCATCACGGTCGGGACTGTTCGCGCTCGAATCGTTGCTGCTCATGTCTTCCCCTGACGATTGTTTCAACATGATATCCGCGGGCCGCGCTGCGACGCCACACAGATGTTGTTGCCGGCTATTTTCTCTGGGCCGCGCCGGGCTGGGCGGCCAGCGCCTGCTCGATCGGCCTGCGGATGCGCCGC
>CAXNGL010000367.1:0-3120 GCA_964201515.1 Burkholderiales bacterium | reverse complement strand
GGCATCGGTGATGCTCATGCCGTATTCAAGCGGCTTGCCGGCCACCTGGTCCTGACGCCCGCCCTTCAGGTGCGACTCGACCATCACGCCGACGATGCGCTCCTCGCCGGCCGCAAGCTGGCCGGCGATGTCCCGGGCGACATCGAGCTGGCGCAGGTGGTTCTTTTCGCTGTTGGCGTGGCTGCAATCGATCATCAGGCGCTCATCGAGCTTGGCCGCCTTCAGGGCCTTGGCCGCCGTCGCCACGCTCGCCGCATCAAAGTTGGTGTGCTTGCCGCCGCGCAGGATCAGGTGGCAGTCCTCGTTGCCGCGCGTCTCCACGATCGCCACCTGGCCGTTCTTGTGCACCGACAGGAAGTGATGGCGCTGGCGCGCGGCAAGGATGGCGTCCACGGCGATCTTCACATTGCCGTCGGTGCCGTTCTTGAAGCCGACCGGCGCCGACAGCCCGGAGGCGAGCTCCCGATGCACCTGCGACTCGGTGGTGCGCGCGCCGATGGCCCCCCAGCTGATCAGATCGCCGATGTACTGCGGCGAGATCACGTCGAGGAATTCGCTGCCGGCAGGCACACCCGCCTGGTTGATGCGCAACAAGAGGTCGCGGGCAATGCGCAGGCCCTCGTCGATGCGAAAGCTGTTGTTCAGGTAGGGGTCGTTGATGAGGCCCTTCCAGCCCACCGTGGTGCGTGGCTTCTCGAAATACACACGCATGACGATCTCGAGATCCGCTGCGTGGCGCTTGCGCTCCTTCGCCAGGCGCATGGCGTATTCGACCGCGGCGTGCGGGTCATGAATCGAGCACGGCCCGATCACCACCAGCAGGCGGTCCGACTCGCCGTGCAGGATGCGCTGCAGTTCGCGGCGCGTCGAGGCCACCAGCGTCTCGACCGGCGTGCCCTGGATCGGGAAGAAACGGATCAGGTTCTCCGGCGCGGGCAGCGGCACGACGCCGCCGATGCGCTCGTCGTCGGTGAGCGAGGTGCGATCGATCGGCGCGTGGGCCGGGTACAGTTCCTGTGCGTTTTCCATGTCCATTTCCTGCAAGTCAGGTTGCTGTTGATGAAGTCAGCGTGGCAAAAAAAAACCGCCAGGCTGTTGGCTCTGGCGGTTTCTGGTGTCCGTTACGCGCGAACTAGCCCAGTTTCTCCGCCAGTGGCCGGAAAAACCAAAAGTACCCAAAATAAAAACGGCTGCTGTTCACGTATTTGCTCTCGAGGACGTCGTTTCAAAGGTGCAACAGTCGCCATTGGAACACGCCCCGGTCAATGAACGCAAGTTCGATCGCGATGTCGCCGCATGCTGTCGAGGCTAGAGCTTTGCACCCACCCAGGCCGCCACCGACTGCAGCGCCTGCGGCAGGGCCGCCGGCTGGGTACCGCCGGCCTGCGCCATGTCGGGACGGCCGCCACCCTTGCCGCCCACCTGCTGGGCGACGAAGTTCACCAGCTCGCCGGCCTTGACCTTGCCGGTCAGGTCCGCCGTCACGCCGGCGATCAAGGTGACCTTCTCGCCCTCCACCGATGCCAGCACGATGGCCGCCGAACCCAGTCGCGCCTTCAGCGCGTCGAGCGTCTCGCGCAGGATCTTGGCATCGGCGCCATCGAGCTTCGCCGCCAGCACCTTCGCGCCCTTCACCTCGACCGCGCCCGCCGCGATGTCATGGCCCTGCGCCGATGCCATCTTTGACTTCAATTTCGCCAGTTCGCGCTCCAGCGATCTTACGTTGTCGAGCACCTGCTCGATCTTGTGCGTGAGTTCACCCGGCTGCGCCTTGAGTACATGGGCCGCGCGTGACAGTTCCTCTTCGCGCGACTGCACCCAGGCCAGCGCGCCTTCCGCCGTCACCGCCTCGATGCGGCGCACGCCGGCCGCGACGCCCGACTCCGACACCACCTTGAAGAAACCGATGTCGCCGGTGGCGCGCACATGCGTGCCGCCGCACAGCTCGGTGGAGAACTCGCCCATGCCGATGACGCGCACTTCGTCGCCGTACTTCTCGCCGAACAGCGCCATGGCACCCGCCTTGACGGCATCGTCGTAACCCATCACCTTCGAGGTGACGGGATGGTTGCCGCGGATCTCGCGATTGACGAGGTCTTCCACCGCACGCAGTTCATCGGCGTGCATGGGCTTGCCGTGCGAAAAGTCGAAGCGCGTGCGCTGCGCATCCACCAGCGAGCCCTTCTGCTGCACATGGTGGCCAAGGACTTTCCTCAGCGCCGTGTGCATCAGGTGCGTGGCCGAGTGGTTCCACGCCGAGCGATGGCGGGCGCGGATATCCACATGCGCGCTGAGCACGTCGAACACCGACAGGCGCCCGCGGGCAACCATGCCATGGTGCCCGAAGACATCGGGCTGGATCTTCTGCGTGTCGGACACCTTGAACGTGGCATTGACGGCGACCAGTTCCCCGACATCGCCCACCTGCCCGCCCGACTCGGCGTAGAAGGGCGTGCGATCGAGCACCACGATGCCATCTTCACCCGCGGCCAATGTCGTAACAGCGGTGCCATCGCGATACAGCGCCAGCACTTTCGCATCATCCAGTCGCAGCACATCGTAGCCCTTGAATTCGGTCTTGGCCCCCGAGTATTCGACGCCGGCGGCCATCTGGAATTTGGAGGCCGCGCGCGCCTTGTTGCGCTGTCCGTCCATGGCCGCCTCGTAGCCCGCCATGTCGATGGACTTGCCGCGTTCGCGCGCCACGTCGGCGGTGAGGTCCACCGGGAAGCCGAAGGTGTCGTAGAGCGTGAACACGGTGTCGCCGTCAATTGTGTCGCCCTCGCGACCGAGCGCCACCTCGAGGAGCTTCATGCCGTGCTCGAGCGTCTCGGCGAAACGGAACTCTTCGGTCTTGAGCGTCTCGGCCACTTCCCGCTTCACCGCGACCAGTTCCGGATACGCCTTGCCCATCGCGCCGATCAGATCCTCCACCAGCTTGAAGAAGAACGGTTGCGACTGGCCGAGCTTGTGGCCGTGCCGAAGCGCGCGCCGGATGATCCGCCGCAGCACGTAGCCGCGCCCGTCGTTGGACGGGATCACGCCATCGACGATCAGGAAGGAGGTCGCCCGGATGTGATCGGCGATCACTGTCAGCGAGGGATTCGCGAGGTCCTTCTC
>CAXNGL010000366.1:0-3129 GCA_964201515.1 Burkholderiales bacterium | reverse complement strand
GGTTACCGTGCTCACGGGTCCTTCGGGAACGGGTAAGAGCACACTTTCCAAACTACTACAGGGCTTCTACCCCGCAGCAAGGGGCGTTATCCAGATCGACGGGCGAGACATTCGGCACTTTGCGGCCATCGAACTCAGGCAGTGCTTCGGTGTGGTTCCGCAGGAAACTTCGCTATTTTCCGGCACGGTGTATGAGAACCTCATTGCTGCCAACCCGCTGGCGGATTTTGCGGCGGTGACCCAGGCCTGCCGTATTGCCGAGATCCACGATGTCATCGAGAAGCTTCCGCAGGGCTACCAGACGACGCTTGGGGAGCACGGCGTGGGCCTCTCGGGGGGGCAGAAGCAGCGCATTGCCATCGCGCGCGCCGTGCTGAAGCGCCCGCGCATCCTGGTGTTCGACGAGGCAACCTCCAGCCTCGACGTGGCCACTGCGCAGCGCTTTGCGCTGACCGTCAACAAGCTGCGCGGGAAGGTCACAATTCTCTTCATCGCCCACAACGCCCCGCCGTGCCTGCGGGTAGATGAGGTGGTCAAGCTGGGTGGCGGCGTGCCACTGCAGCCGGCGATGGCATAGGCAAAGGACAATCCCCCATGAGCACATTGCTGAAATTCCTCGACAAGACCGCGCCTGGCGTCGACCCCGTCGACTTTGCGCCAGACCTGCTGCGTATCCAGGAAAAACCGCCGGCGCCGTTAGCCAGAGGCGTCCTGAAAGTGCTTTTCCTCATGCTGGCTGCCCTGCTGATCTGGGCGGCAATCGGCAAGCTCGACATCGTTGCCGTGGCCGACGGCAAGCTCGTGCCAAGCAGCTACATCAAGATCGTGCAACCCGCTGAACAAGGCGTAGTAAGGGAGATCCTCGTCAGGGAAGGCGAGGCGGTGCAGTCGGGGCAGGTGCTTATTCGCATGGACCCGGTGCTGGCCAATGCGGATGTTGCCTCACTCACTGCCGAATACCACACCAAGCGCCTGGCGCTACGTCGCATTGACGCAGAACTGGCCAGCACGCCCTTCGTCGCGGCGCCTGGTGATCCACCGGCGATGGTGATGCAGGCCATGTCTCAACACCGCGCTAATACCGTGGCCTACGAGAACGCGCTCAACTCCGAGCGCATCGTGCTGGAGAGAGCCAGCCACGATCTGTCCGCTGCCACTGAAATAAGAGCCAAGCTGGAGAAAACGCTGCCCCATTACCGTGAACAAGAGCGGGCCTACGAGAAACTCACACAGGATGGTTACACAGGTCGCCTGATGTTCACGGACAAGCAGCGCGAACGCATTGAAAAGGAGCAGGACCTCAGGACGCAGGAATTCACTGTTCGTGCGGTGGAAGCCGCAAGCGCACAGTCAGAAAAGAAGCTCCTGCAGATCACCGCCGACTACCGGCGGCAGCTCTTCGCCGAGCGCGTGGACACTTCAACGCAAATGGAAAAAGCACGCCAGGAATTGGCGAAGAATTCGCACCGCCATGGACAGCTCGAACTCAAGGCTCCTCAAGCCGGCGCTGTGAAGGATCTTGCGACCCACACCGTAGGCACTGTGGCCTCGCCCGGGACCATCCTCATGACGCTTGTCCCAAGCGGGGACGTGATGCTCGGCGAAGTCTGGGTTCGCAATGAGGACATCGGATTCGTGAGGCCAGGCCAACAGGTGAGGGTAAAGCTGCGGGCATTCCCATTTCAGAAATATGGCATTCTGGAAGGGGTGGTGGAGCAGGTGAGCGCGGATGCGACAGAAGCGCCGCCGACTGTCGCCCGATCAGACATCCTGAGCGGGCGCGATCGTCCCATGGGGCCGCTGGCCTATCGGGCCATCGTCAACCTCAAGCACCAGCACCTGGAATCGGACGGCCGAAAGTATGCACTGGGTTCAGGCATGCACGCCGTGGTAGAGATCAATCTGGGCAAGAGGACTGTCCTCGAGTACCTGCTGTCGCCCGTGCAGAAGGCGTTTCATGAAGCTGCTCGGGAACGATGAGCAGAAGTGATTTCATTTGATCAATCGGCCTTTCAGGCGGCGCATGCCACCCAACCAGCGGTCGTAATCGGCGGTTTTCCGGCGCATGTATTCAAGCACCGTCGGATGCGGGAGGATAAGGAAGCGTTCAGCATCCATGGTTTCAATGACGCAGTCGGCCAGTGCCTCGGGCTCGATCATGCCGTCGACCATGCTCGTCGTCTCCGTCAGGTTCCTGGTCATGTCGGTACGAACCGCCTGGGGGCAGAGGACAGACACGCGCACCCCCTGGTTGCCATGGTTGATGGACAAGTACTCGGCGTAGGCCACCGCGGCGTGCTTGGTGGTGGCATAGGTGGCGGATACTGCATGGGTCAGCAGGCCGGCGGCGGATGCGGTGATGACGAAGTAGCCCTCGCCGCGGGCCGTCATCTTCGGCATGAGATCGCGCGCGGCATACACATGCGCCATGACGTGGACGTTCCAGTTGAGCATCCACTCGTCGTTGGATGCCGCGCCGGGCGTGCCGCGATACACGCCGGCATTGGAGAAATAGACATCCACCTGGCCGTAGGCTTGTTCTGCCTGGCCGATCAGGGACAGGACGTCCGTCTCCTGCGTGACGTCGCATGCAACTGCGAGGCCGCCGACGTCCCTGGCCGCGGCGGTGACGCGCTCGGCTTGCAGGTCGGCCAGAACCACTCCTTTCGCGCCTTCAGAGCGGCATTTGCGCGCGATGGCCAGGCCGATGCCTCCTGCTGCTCCCGTGACAACGACAACCTTGCCAGCCAATTTCATCGGGATTCCTTAGTTCTATGGGTCAATAAACTATCCAATTGTGATAATAATCATTCAATGAATACACGAATGGTGGATACATATTGATAAATCTGATCACATCCAACGCTGCATAGAATAGCCGCCGAGGATCGGGCGTTGCAGCGCCGCGCGCGCGATTTGGCGGCCCCAGTTGAACTCCTTGTAGAGCACAACGAAGCGCCACATGTCACGCAGCACCTTGGCACGATCGCCCCAGGAAAGCTTGCCCAGCGCTGCAGGAAAATCCGCCTCGTGGGGCTTGTCGAAAGCAATCTTGAGCGGGTTCCACTGATCCGTGGTGCGCCTGACTTCGGATGCGATCATGCGGCGGTACATTTCCTGCACCGGCCG
>CAXNGL010000365.1:0-3147 GCA_964201515.1 Burkholderiales bacterium | reverse complement strand
CAGCCTGCGTTTGCGCAGAACACCATCAAGGTGGGCGTGCTGCATTCGCTGTCCGGCACCATGGCCATCAGCGAGACCGTACTCAAGGACGTGACCTTGATGGCGATCGACGAGATCAATGCCAAGGGCGGCGTATTGGGCAAGAAACTCGAAGCCGTGGTGGTTGACCCTGCCTCCAACTGGCCGCTGTTCGCCGAGAAGGCACGCCAACTCCTGTCGCAGGACAAGGTCGCGGTGACCTTCGGTTGCTGGACCTCGGTATCGCGCAAGTCGGTACTGCCAGTGTTCGAGGAACTCAACGGCCTGTTGTTCTACCCCGTGCAGTACGAAGGCGAGGAGTTGTCGAAGAACGTGTTCTACACCGGTGCCGCGCCCAACCAGCAGGCCATCCCGGCGGTCGAATACCTGATGAGCAAGGAAGGCGGCGCCGCCAAGCGCTGGGTCCTGCTCGGCACCGACTACGTGTATCCGCGCACCACCAACAAGATCCTGCGCGCGTTCCT
Source organism: Burkholderiales bacterium (assembly GCA_964201515.1). Classification (GTDB taxonomy): domain Bacteria; phylum Pseudomonadota; class Gammaproteobacteria; order Burkholderiales; family SG8-39; genus CAIYPG01. The sequence goes on along the minus strand of CAXNGL010000365.1, from coordinate 2,644 downwards.
GAAGTCCAAGGGCGTGGCCGACAAGGACATCGACGAGAAGTACACCCCGTTCGGCCACAGCGACTACCAGACCATCGTGGCGGACGTGAAGAAGTTCGCGGCTGGCGGCAAGACGGCGGTGGTATCGACCATCAATGGCGACTCCAACGTGCCGTTCTACAAGGAGCTGGGCAACCAGGGCCTTAAGGCGACCGACGTGCCGGTGGTGGCGTTCTCGGTGGGCGAAGAGGAACTGCGCGGCGTGGATACGAAGCCGCTGGTCGGGCACCTTGCGGCATGGAACTACTTCATGTCGATCAAGTCGCCTGCCAATGATGAGTTCACCAAGAAGTGGGCTGCCTACGCCAAGGCCAAGAAGCTGCCTGGCGCCGACAAGCCGCTCACCAACGACCCTATGGAAGCAGCCTACATCGGCATCTACATGTGGAAGCAGGCCGTCGAGAAGGCCAAGACCACGGATGTCGACAAGGTGATTGCAGCCATGGCCGGCCAGACGTTCAAGGCGCCTTCGGGCATCACTTCCAAGATGGATGAAAAGAACCACCACCTGCACAAGGCCGTGTTCATCGGTGAAGTGAAGGCGGACGGCCAGTTCAACGTCGTCTGGAAGACCAAGGGCCCGGTCAAAGCCCAGCCTTGGAGCCCGTTCATCGTGGGCAACGACAAGAAGAAGGGTGAGCCGGACGGCAAGACTGTCATTGCGAAGTAATTGAAGCAACGAAGTCATTGCAGCACCGGTGGCGGCAACTGCGCATGGCGCGCGTGCCGCCACCGTTCTGGTGGTACCCCTGATTCCATAACAACGAAAACCCCATGCGCATCCTGCAGCATCGCTTGCCGCATTCCCTTTTGAGCATTGCCATGCTGGCGGTGCTTGCCGCGGGCCTGTGGCTGCCGGTGGTAGCGCGCGCGGCGCTTCCCCAGGCGGTGATCGAAAAGCTGGCGCTGGGCGAAACCGAAGACAAGATTGCGGCTGTCGGTGAAGTGGTTGCCGCGGCCGACCCCGAAGGCCTTGCTTTCCTGCTGTTGCTGCTGGAGGGCAAGGTGCAGACGGTGGGCGAAAAACAAGCCATCATCGTGCGCGATGGCAAGGCCGTCGATGCCGTTACCGGCAAAGAGATCAGTCCCATTCCCGAAGGCGCCGAAGACATCATCCTCAACAACCGCCTGCGGCGCGAAATCGAAGCCGCCATTGCGGCGCTCAAGCTGGTGTCTACCGACCGCACGGCGCGCCTGGCCGCGGCCAAGGCGTTGGAGGGCGGTGCCGACGAAGGCATGTTGCCCATTCTCGCCAAGGCCCTGAACAAGGAAGCCGATCCTGAAATCAAGGCCCTGCTGTTGATCATCCAGGCCTCCGTCCAGCTGAAGAGCAGCGATGCCGCAGTGCGCCTGTCGGCGGTCAGGGCATTGGCCGGCAGCAGCAGTTCCAGCTCCAAGACGGTGTTGCTCGCACTGCTGGAGAAGAAGGGCGACCCGAATGAAAACAACTGGACGGAGCCCGACGCCGCAGTGCGCGCAGAGGCACAGATCTCCCTGGAAGCGGTCGAGCGGCGCCTGGTTACCGGGCAGCGCATCGGCCAGGTGTTCAGTGGCGCGAGCCTGGGTTCCATCCTGCTCCTGGCGGCGCTCGGCCTCGCCATCACCTACGGCCTCATGGGAGTCATCAACATGGCGCATGGCGAGCTGATCATGATCGGCGCCTATGCCACCTACCTGGTGCAGAACGTTTTTCGCAGCTACGCGCCCGGGTGGTTCAACTGGTACCTGCTGGCCGCCGTGCCCATGGCCTTCATCGTGTCGGCGCTGGTCGGCATGCTGCTCGAGCGCGTGGTGATCCGCTTCCTCTATGGCCGGCCGCTGGAGACCCTGCTCGCCACCTGGGGCATCAGCCTGATGCTGATCCAGGGCGTGCGCACCCTCTTCGGCGCGCAGAACGTGCAGGTGGAGAACCCGGTGTGGATGTCGGGTGGCGTGGAACTGCTGTCCAACGTGGTGCTGCCCTACAGTCGCATTGTCATCATCGGCTTCTCCGGGGTCGTGCTCCTGCTGGTGTGGCTCGCCCTGACGCGCACGCGCCTGGGCCTGTTCGTGCGCGGCGTGACGCAGAACCGTGCCATCGCCAGTTGCATGGGCGTGCACACGGCGCGCGTGGATACCTGGTGCTTTGGCCTGGGCTCGGGCATCGCGGGCCTGGCCGGCTGCGCACTGTCCCAGATCGGGAATGTCGGGCCCGATCTTGGCCAGAGCTACATTGTCGATTCCTTCATGGTGGTGGTGCTGGGCGGCGTGGGCCAGCTGGCCGGGACGGTCTATGCCGCGCTCGGCCTTGGCGTGGTCAACAAGTTTCTCGAGGGCTGGGCGGGCGCGGTGATTGCCAAGATCATGGTGCTGGTGTTCATCATCATCTTTATCCAGAAGCGACCGCAGGGTTTGTTTGCCTTGAAGGGGAGGTTTGCCGATGCGTGAGAAACGCGCTTGCATAATGAGACGGACGCTCGAAACCTCGCTTCTGTACGGATGGTTTTTATCCGTACAGAAGCGAGGTTGGCGCGCGCAGCGCGCAGGTGTTGGCATAAGCCGGCACGGACGAAAAGCCGCCCGTGCGGATCGGTGTTTGTGCGCGGATGATGAAGCCATCCGTGCA
>CAXNGL010000364.1:0-3162 GCA_964201515.1 Burkholderiales bacterium | reverse complement strand
CCAGGCAAAGCTCGGCGCGTGAACCGTCGGCAAATAGCAAGGGGTGAAGCGTGCGCCTGAATTCCGTCTCGAACATCGGCGCGAGGGAGGCCAACGCGTGGGCCAGGTTCTTCTTTCCCCCGAGCACCTTGAGAGCCGGTGTGTCGGCCAGCACGTCGCCCGCGACCGCCTCCGATGGCACGGGCCACTCCCATTCGGGGCGCACCTGCAGGCCTGCCGCTCCCGCGCCTTCACCCTTGAGCGTCTGCACCCAACCGCCGGGCGTGCTGCGAATGCGCAATGCCAAGCCGGCCGCCCGCAGCTTGCCGTCCGGCGTATCGAAATAGCGACTGATCAATTGTTCCGAATGCGCGCGCCCCTGCTTGCACGCGCGCACCGCCGGATGGCGTGCGATGCGCCCGAGCACCACCGGCTGGCACAGGAGCTTGAGTTCGGTTTCTAGTTGCATCTGGCCATTGTCGCCGTGCCTGGGTGGAATTTCCTTGATCCCGGACAATCCGGGGCGGGCTATGTTGCGGTGAAGTACGTTGAGGCCATTTCAGAAACACCGAAATGCTCCCCGAAACAGGGGAGTTTGAGGGGAGCATCCCCTCAATTATGAAATGAGGTCTCGGGCACGCCATCGCTGCGGCGGCTATTCGAACACGGTCACGCGATCCTTGCCTCCCGCAGGCGCAAGTATTCCGGTACAAACGCCCCGAAGAGTACCTGTCAATTGATCTTGATGTTGGCCTTGCGAATGACCGCGCCCCAACCATCAAGATCGCTCCTGATCTGCGCCGCGAACTCCTCCGGCCCCACGCCACGAACGACGGCGCCTGCCTCTTCCAGCGTCTTGCGCACTTCTGGAACCTGCAGCGATGCCACCATTGCGGCATTGTGCCTGGCGACTACATCATTGGGCATTCCAACTTGAACGTCGCATCCAGCAAGGGCGAATAGACTGCAAGACTGCTGCTGACCGCTGCAACGGTATATCCATCCTTGGCGCCCTGGGCATCGCCTCCGTCCCTACTTTCCCTCCCCCTCCGGTGCGGTTCTCCACCACGATGCGCTGGCCGAGCAGCTTTTCTGCATGAGCCGACATGATCCGTGACCCCATGTCCAGGAGGCCCCCGGCCGAGTACGGCTGAATGACAATGATGGGCTGGCTCGGGAACGGCTGGGGATGCTCGACGGGGTGCCGTGCAACCAACTGCATCTATTCGCGGTTTAACCAGACAGTAGTGATCATTGATTGATGAGGAAAATAAGTCGCGACATCCCGCAGATCGGTCACCGAAAGGGTGCCGGCAGCCTGGCGCAACCGCAGGTACGCGACCAGATAGCTAAAACGCGCCAGCGCAAGATCACGTTGCGTCGTAGACATTTGCCTCAATGCATTGAGCATGTCGACATGGGTGTTGGCACCGGCACGCACGCCCGCCCGCATCGCATCGATCTGCAATTGCGCCGCAACGACGGCGTTATCGAACGCGCCGAGCAGCGGCGCGCTGCTGATGACCAGGGAGTACTGTTTTCGCAGGTCGATCAATATCTGATTGATCTTTGCATCGAGGTCTGCCTTGACCTTTTCGTGATTCGCGATGGCCTGGCGGGACAGCGCGCTGACAGAGCCCCCGGAATACAATGGGATGGTCAACTGCAGGCCGATGCTTTGAGTATCGACTTTTTGGTTCAGCGTGGTAATTGTTTCCGACAGGCCTTTGCTTAAGGAGGCAATCGCGTCCAGGCGTGGCGCATGCCCGGCGCGGCTTTTATTGATCTCCTCGCGCGAAACCTCCACTGCATGGCGCTGGGCGGCAATCTCGGAATTGTTCTCGATCACCATGCTCCGCCATTCGTCAAAACCGGCTGGCAGAATCGGCCTGACTGGAAATTCTCCGGACAAGCCAACCAGGCCTCCGATTTTCTTGCCCACAACGTACGCGAGTGCGTCACGGGACACCTCCAAACGGTCGCGAGCCTGCAGCAATTGCGCTTCTGCCAGACCGGCCTTTGCCTGCGCTTCAAGCATCTCGGGGCGGGTACCTTCGCCGCTTGCGAAGCGCCTCTGACCGAGCTTGCTCATCTCAACGTCCGCATCGCGTTGCGCAACAGCCGCCGCCAGTTGATACTCCTCATAATTCGCGGCCACATAGAGGCTCACAACGCGCAGGATCAATTCCGAGCCGCGCGCAGTCAGCAGCGCGGCGCTGCCGCTCGATTGGGCGATGCCCTGGCGGTAGCGCGCAAGGCCGTCGAGGTTAAATAGCGGCTGACGAAATTGAATTGAGAAAGACGTGCTTGGATAGGCATTGTTTTGCCGGTTTGATGTCCCCACACCGGGGACATCCGTGGTCACCTCCGAGCGGTTCTTGCTGGCCCCCGCGCTCGAGGTCAGGGTGGGGAGCAAATTAGAAAGGCCCAGCACCTGGGACTCCTGTCCCGCCAGGCCCTCGCTCAGCGCTGCCCGGTAGGCCGGATCACTTTGGAGTGCCGATTCGTAGGCTTGCAACAGCCCGATTACCGGGTAAGCGACAGATGGGTCGGGCAGCACAATATCTTTAGACTGCCGCGGCATGGCGATCGCCTGGGCGAGTCGCAGCCTCACATGCTGCCACTCGGGCAGATCGGATGGCGCATCGCTGTGCGCTCTTGAGAGCCCGCCCCTGCCCGTCCCAAGCGCAGCGAGCAGCGGTGCTGTCACCGCCGCGCGCGCCCCTGACATCGAGACGTCAAGCGCCAGGTACAGCGGGTCCGCTTGCGCCGGAACGCCGCCTGATACCTGGCGAAAATCATCAGCCGCCGGCGCGCAATCGCAGAGGCCGAACAACAGCGCGACAAGCGCCAGCCTGCACACGCTATGTGGCATGACACTGGTTGCCGGCGACAACGCACTGTCTTGCCCGAGGCGGCGGCAAGCCTGCGGCCGCGCTGAAGCCCCTCCGCCCGACGTGGCTCGTGCGAAGAACCTCTTCATTGCTCTGTCAACGACATCTTAAGATGGTCATATATCGGCCGTAACAAGTAATTCATCATGGTTCGCTCGCCGGTTTTCACGAACATATCGACGCTCATACCCGGCCGAATCTGCAAACCAGCGATCATTTTCATTCCTTCGGCCGACACTTGCGCCCGCAATTTGTAGTAAGGCGCCCCGGATTTCTCTTCGATAAACCG
>CAXNGL010000363.1:0-3174 GCA_964201515.1 Burkholderiales bacterium | reverse complement strand
CCGAACGCTCGCCCGACTGAAACGCCTTCTTGACCCGCCGGTCCTCTCTCGAGTGCAAGCTGAGGATGGCCACCCTGGCGTCAATTTTGAGCGCCGCGGGCAGCGCCGCCAAGAAACGGTCGGGCACGCCGATATCGTCGTTGACGGCGATGCGCAGCGCCTGGGAGCTGCATTGCAAGGTCTCCTTGACCTGAGCCACTCGCTCGTCCGGCGCGAAGGTCGGCGCCAGCAGCTTGTCCATCGTCCGCCTGACCAAGGTCGTGATCTGCCTGGTGGTCAGGCAAATGGGCGTTTGAAAACACTGTGCCGCCACGGCATAGTGTTTCGCAGACAAGCGTCATTCTGACGACGGCGCTGTCGACTGGGATCGCTGCGTCAGACGGCGTTCTAGGGACTGGCAAGCGGTCAGGGGGTTCCGGGTGATCCGTGGGCGACCCAGAATGCGCCGACGACGCGGGCGGTGGTCGCGCCGCGCTTGCTGTGACCTACAGGAGTTTTCAATGCCGATACAAAACACGTTTCCTGCGCTGCCACCCGACGTGCTGAATCCGCGTGACATTGGCGTTGGCGAGCACAACCTGCAACCCGATGACCCCGACTACACGTGGCACTTGCTGGCGGAGGGCGACTCGTGGTTCACGATCGCGGCGATACCGTCATCCAACCTGCTGTACGGGCTGAGGTTGGCGCGCTGGACGCTGATCCTGAACTTGGCCTACCCCGGTGACACGATCCGCCATATGTCGGAGTTGAGCGACCACAAAGACTTGGTCAGATTCCTCGCGCAGAAGAACTTCTGTTCCCGATTTGATGCACTCTTGCTCAGCGGGGGAGGGAATGACTTGATCGACGCTGCTGCCGAATTGATCCATGTCTCGCCATCGCCGGGCTTAAACCCACAGGATCCGGTCGCTTACATCGATGAAACCCGGCTCGGCAAGCTGCTGTCCAACATCCAAGACGGCTACAAGCGCATCGTCGAATTGCGCGATGCCGTGGGTGGTCTGAGCCAGGGCGCGCCAGCTTTCCTGCATACCTACGACTACGTGACGCCACGCAACGCGCCGGGGCGATTTCTCGGCACGGTCGCCATCAAGGGGCCATGGTTGTGGCCGATCTTCAAGAATTCGGCCTTGGGCGTGTCGCTGCAGCAGCGCATCGCCGACAGGCTGATCGACCGCCTGGCCGAAGCCTTGCTGGCGCTGGACAGTGACCGCGGCGCCCCGGGGAAAAAGTTGCCGGCATTCCACGTTGTCGATACGCGCCACACATTGCTACCGGCCAACCCGTCCGACGTAGGAACCAGCAACGACTGGCTGAACGAGATACACCCCAACATGGCCGGCTACAACAAGATCGCCGCGCGGCTGAGCGATGCCGTCAATGCGCGGCTGATGGGCGTTTGAAAAAATTATCCTCATTGCGCTTGTCTTTGAAGCCATCGTGCCCGGAACCGTGACGAGCAAAGGTCAAATCACCATCCCCTCAAGTGTTCGGCGGTCACTGCAGGTGGACGCCGGTGATCGAGTCGAATTTGTCGAGTTGGAGCCTGGTCAATTCTTGTTCATGGCTGCCGATCGCTCTGTGACCGAGTTGAAACACATGTTTTGCAAGGCAAGCAAGTCAGTCTCAATTGAAGACATGAACCAAACCATTGCATCGCGTAGATCATCTGTACGATGATTGGCCTAGATACCAATGTGCTGGTGCGCTACATCATGCAGGAAGACGCTCGACAAGCTGCAAAAGGCCCGCAAACGACCCACTGTTGTCGCTCGGTCTGGGCGCCCGTCTGACTGCGATGCAGCGTGAGCCCACCGGTGATCTGGCATCAGGCTTGTGCATAGCGCCAGACTGGTGTGGCGGGCAGCGCGCCACCGCACCAGGACCGGCATCGCGGTGCGCCATCCCGGCGCATGCGGAAGTTCAGCAATCGTCGTGCCGACTCCGCCAAGCATCGCGCCAAGCCTGTCCGCCTTCGCAACGAGAACCCGATCCTGAACGGCAGCGGGCCGCCTCAGGGCGGCCCGCGAGGGCAGGTGGCCGGCGTGAACCGGCCCTTCGCGCAGTGTTCAGCGCTTCAGCGTATCGCCACCGGGTTGATCATCGACTGCACCGCGCCCTGGTACTTGCTCTGACCCAGTACGAACATGAACTCCCAGGCCTTGTCCTTGGCCAGCTCGGCGGTGTTGATGTTCTCGAGAATGTAGGTGCCGCCCATCGGCAGCAGGATCTGGTGCACCTCAAACACACCGGCGCCCTGCTCGAACGGGATGGCCTCGACTGCCCATGTGTCGGCGCCGACGGCCACCACGTTCTTGGACACCAGATAGCGTGCGCCGTCGCGGCCGAGGCCGGGTTCGACCGAACCGAAGCGCTTGGGATCGCTGTCGATGATGCTCAGCCAGCCGGTGTGGAAGATCACCACGTCGCCCTGGCGGATTTCGACGCCCTGCTTCTTGGCCGCGGCCTCGATCTCGGCCGTGTTGAAGGCGGTGCCCTCCTTGACGATGTCGACGCCGTAATACGCCGCCATGTCCAGCAACACGCCGCGCGCGACAAAGGGCGGGATCTTTTCGGTGCCCAGCTTCTTCAGGCCGGCGATGTTGGCAAAGTCCTGCCACTTGTTGCCGTTGTAGTAACGCTCGCCGACGCCGATGTGGCCCAGGCCGTCGAGCTGCGTGCCGATGCCGTTCCAGCAGTTCAGGATGTCGTCGTTGTAGGTGGTCTTGGTCGGCCCCAGGCCTTCGGAGCCACCTTGTTGACCAGGTTGCACGATGTAGATCGAGCAGGTGCGTGGCGGGAAGGCCGGGGTCGTGGTGGTGACGGTGATGCCCAGCGAATAGGTCTTGCCGGTCTTGACCAGCTTGGCGGCCGCCAGCGCTAGGGCCGGTGTCAGATAGTTGGCGGCGCCGATCTCGTCGGCGGCGCCGAACTTGCTCGGATACCAGGTCTGTTGGGCGGCAGCCGACAGACTCCAGGCGACGGTGACGGCGCCGATCAGGGCTTTGCGGAAGTGCTTCATTCGGTTCTCCTCGTTGATAGACACAGGTTGCCTTCGACAGTCCACGCTCTGCTTTGGCGCGTGGGTCAACTGCTAGGCAGGTGATCGGCGTTCAGCAGGACAGGGCTCTCAGCCCGCGACAGGGCCGGCGGCGGCACGCCGCTCATCTC
>CAXNGL010000362.1:0-3185 GCA_964201515.1 Burkholderiales bacterium | reverse complement strand
CTGGCCGCAGGCGAATTGCCGAAATCGTAACTGGCAACCTCGCTCTGCACCGGTGCCAGCGAGCAGCCGCCCAGACCGAGGGTCGCCACCAGCGCGCCCATCCACAAGGCACGCTGCAGGCAATGCGGCTTTTCAGTTCGGAACATCATCGTGCACCTCCACTGCCAAATCCGGGCTCACCGGGGCCGGGCTGCCCGCGCGGCGCGCCGAAAACCACGCTCTGTGGGTGGTCGCCCAGCGTATTCATCAAGCGATCCAGGGCCCGCGTCTCCCGGCTCAGTTCGTCCACCAGTGCGTTGAGCCGGGGCAGTGTTTCCTCATTCACCGAACGCGCCGTCCCGCCCACTGCATCGACGCTGCCTGCCACCTTTTCAATCACCCGGTCGACCCCATCGAGGCGCTGCTCGAGCTTGAGGCTCAAGGTGTTCAGGTTGGCAAGCAACAGGTCGGCCTTCTGCGCGGTGGCGCGCGCATCGGCAACCAGCGCCGGCACCGCGCGCACGCCGGGCTCGAGGCTTGCGGCCAGCGCAACAGTGCGCCGCGCGACATCGTCCATGCCGGCCAGGGCGCGGCGCACGAGTTTCTGGTTGTCATCGCTGAACAGGGTTTCAAGGCCAACCAGCGTCTTGCGCACGGTTTTCTGGTTATCGGCACCCAGCAGCTCCTTCAGGTGCTCGGCGATTTCACCCACCGAACTCAACAACACCTCGCCGGAATCCAGCAGCGATGCCTGCAGCGGGATCTGCGGTTCCTCGTTCGAACCGCGCGGCCGCTGCAGCAATTGGGCGGACGTCCCGTTGTCGTTGAGCGACACGAAAGCGAGGCCCGTGACGCCCTGGTACCCGAGTTGCGCATAAGTTCCCGCCGTGATCGGCGTGCGGGCTTCCACGCCAATGCGAATGCGAATGCGTCCCGATGCGCCCGGCTCGATGCGAATCGACGCCACGTGGCCGACCTCGACGCCACGGTAGCGGACCGGCGCCTCGACCTTCAATCCCGACACCGACTGCTTGGTGGTGATGACGTAGTAGTCCGGTTTGACTTCATCCTTGCCAAACCACATGCCCGCGGCAATGACCGCCGCGCCGAAAATCAGCACGAACAGTCCGGCGGCAAGGGCGTGCGCCCGATTTTCCATGACTCAACCTCCCGATGAATTGCGTATGACGGTCCCGGCTGGAGCGTACAACTGCTCCGGCGCTGCAGCGAGCGCACGCAAGCCGCGCTCGCCCAGGAAAAAGTTTTTCACGAACGGGTGCCCGACGGCCACCACTTCGGCCAGGCTGCCGTAGAACAGGATCTTCTGCTCGGCCAGCACCGCAACCCGGTCCGACAAGGACACCAGCGTATCGAGGTCGTGGGTGATCATGATGACGGTGAATCCCAGCTTCGCCTGCAAAGACTGGATCAGCTTGACGAAACTTTCACTGCGATCCGGATCCAGCCCGGCCGTGGGCTCGTCGAGAAACAGCAGTTCGGGCTCCAGCACCAGCGCGCGCGCCAGCGCAATGCGCTTGATCATGCCGCCCGACAGGTCGGAGGGCATCTTCCAGGCGTGACGGCGCTCGATGTCCACCATGTCGAGCTTCAGCATCACCATGTCGTGGATGAAGCCCTCTTCGAACGCGCGCAACTCACGCAACGGCAGAGCGATGTTCTCGAACACCGGCAACGCGCTGTAGAGCGCCCCCTCCTGGAACAGCACCCCCCAGCGACGCCGGATCTTCTTGAGCAGCACCGGGTGCGAGCCGTGCAGCGGGATGCCGAACACCTTGATGCTGCCTTGATGGGGATACTCGAGGCCGAGGATCTGGCGCATCAGTGTGGTCTTGCCACTGCCCGAGCCGCCGACCAGGGACACCACCTCGCCCGGCATCACGGTCAGCTCCAGGTCGCGGTGCACGACGTGCTCGCCGTACACGGTCCACAGGCCATGCACCTCGATGACCGGCTCCATGACCGCGCCCTCGCTCATGTCAGGCTGATGCCCACATCGGCATAGATGATGGCGAATACGGCGTCGGCGAGGATCACCACGGTAATCGAAGTCACCACCGAGCGCGTCGTTCCCGCCCCGAGGCTCTCGGTATTGGGCTGGATGCGCAGGCCGAAGTGACAGGCCACCAGCGCAATCAGCGCGCCGAACACCACGCCCTTGCCGATGCCCAGCCACAGGTTGATCGAGGGCACCGCTGCCGGAAGGCCGAGGATGAACTGGGTCATGCTCATGCCAAGCTGCAACTTGGCCGAAAACGCGCCACCGATAAGCGCAATGGCCGACGTCCACAGCACCAGCAACGGCACCGCCACGGCCAGGGCGATCACCTTGGGCAGGATCAGCCGCACGGTATAGGGAATGCCCATCACGGCCAGCGCATCCAGTTCTTCGGTGACGCGCATGACGCCCAGTTGCGCCGTGATCGCCGACCCCGAGCGCCCCGCCACCAGCACGGCACAGATCATCGGCCCCAACTCGCGCACGATGCCCAGCCCGAGAATATTGACAATGAAGGAATCCGCGCCGAAGCTGCGCAATTGCTCCGAAGACAGGTAGCTCAAGGTCACGCCGATCAGGCATCCCACGGCCGCCGTGATGCCGAGGGCCTCCGTTCCCGAACGGTAAATGCTGGCGGAGATTTCGCGCCAGGGTCCGCGGCTCGGATGGCGCAGCAGTTGCAGCGAATCCAGCAGCGTCTGACCGAACAGTCGCAGTATGTCCAGCGCATGGTCGGCCAGCAACAGAGCGATGTCGCCGATCTTGCGCACCGGCGCCAGCGGATCGAAGCGCCGCCCGGCCGGCTGCGCGGGTTGCTCGCCCTCGAGATTGGCGAAAAAGATCTCATGCTCGGGCCGCAACGACAGCGAAGCCGGACGAAGCTTGCCCCACGCACGCCACAACAGCAGCGCGCCGATGTGATCGAGCCGCTGCACCGCAGACAAGTCCCAACTGGCCGGGTTTCCCGCCAGCTCATCCAGGCGCGCCTTGAGGGCGCGCGCGCGCGACTCCAGGGCACGGATGTCCCATGCGCCGGACAAGACGTGGATATACCCGCCATCACCCGCCTGACGCTGGTCGATTTCCGGATCGCGGACAGGCATGGCCGCAGGCTCATTCATGCTCGGTGTTCCTCTCGGGCAAGCAACCGTTTTCCGATGGGGAAAAGGCATTGCACGACTGGGCCGGA
>CAXNGL010000361.1:0-3196 GCA_964201515.1 Burkholderiales bacterium | reverse complement strand
GGATGCCGAACAGATCCATGATTTCCCGCTCGCGTGGGTTGGTCGAGAAGCGCGCTCCGAGGGCATCGACCAAAATGACGCCGGAGATACGCGCTGTGGATTTGATCGCAATCTCGGCTGCGATCCAGCCCCCGAACGAAACACCCAGGACAATCACATCACGCAGGGCCAGCTGTGCTATCAGATCAAGGTAGAAATACGCCAGGTCATCTACAGTCCGGTAGTCCTCCGGCAGCTCAGATCCGTCGAACCCAGGATGGGACGGCGCGATGACACGGTGCGTGCGTGCCAGATGATCCAGCACCGGCAAAGCGGTGAAGCCGTCGCCAGGATGCAGATATAGCACTGTTGGGCCATTGCCGGCCTCCCTCAGTTGCACCTTTACTCCTGCAATAGCCTCGATTCTGCTTGCGTTTTCCATACCAGACATCAGATCCATCGCTCCTGGCCCTTCCGTTCAAAAGTGAACTCCGCATTACCAATGAGGCGGGGCGCCATCGTAAAGCATGGGCGCTTTGACTTGCGGGCTGAGCAGGCGACCGTATCGCCCCGATTCCGCTGGTCGCAAACTCATCGATCATTCCGGATATTGGACGCCGCAGAGTGACGCTGCACTGTATCCCGGCACCTATGCCGAGGCAAATCGGCAACTTGAAAGTTCAGCAATTGGACTCGATCGCGCCGGCCCTGGTCGATTTCGAGAGACTGAGGCTGACCGTTGCCTGTGAAGTCGGGGCGCGCTTTGGAAGATGTCGCGTCTTAGGCAAAGAAAATAGGGTCGGCTCGGCCTAACGCCTCCAATCTGATTTCACCCGTCTCGGCGCGAGTTCATCGCTGTGACCACTGCACTTCGAGTGGATCCACTGAAATTGGTGATGCGTATTCGACGTGGATGGCGTTCGAACCCGATTAGTTTTCCTGCATCCCAGCGGCATTGACGATGCGCCGCCATTTGTCAGTCTCGGCCGCCTGGAACTTGGCCAGTCCCTCCGGCGTCGTCACATTGGCGATCAGTCCCGAGTTGCGAAGCATGTCGCGAAGGCGATCGGTACGCATGGCCGCGGCGATGAGGCCGTTGAGTCGGGTGATTATCGGCGCCGGTGTACCGGCGGGAGCGTAAGTCGCCGCCCAGAAAGTCATTTCGAAGTCGGGGAACCCTTGTTCGCGCACCGTCGGCACGTCCGGGGCGGATTCGAGGCGTTCCGATGTTGAAACCGCGAGCACACGCAGTTTGCCCGATCGCCCAAGCTGGATGCCCGTCGCAATGTCCCCGTAGACCAGCAGGTGGATATGGCCGCCCACCAGGTCGCTCAAGGCTTGCGGCGCCGACTTGTACGGGACATTGCGCATCTTCAGGCCCGCGGCAATGTTCAGCATCTCGATGGCCGCCCGGCCAGACGAGCCTGCCCAGCCAAATACCAGTTCGTCCGGCTTTTTCCGGGCGAGGGCTACGACTTCGCTGATATTCGCCGCACCCATGTTCATGGACCCGACGTAGAGCAGGGCACCTTTAATGATGCCGGTGACCGGCGCGAAATCCTTCACCGGATCGTAGGGGAGCTTGGAGTAAATCGCGGGGTTGCCGGAGTGCGTCGTGTTGGTCGTGAAAAGAATCGTGTAGCCGTCTGCCGGCTGCTTCGAGACAAATTGCGCACCCAGAATGCCGTTTGAACCGGGTCGAGGCTCGACAAGGACGGATTGCCCGGTTTCCGACGTGATGTGGTCACCGATCATGCGGGCGAGATTCTCGACGACGCCAGGGAATGGCACAACGAACCGGATCGGTTTTGACGGGTACGGCCCTTCGCCCTGTGCGTGCGCCGTTCCCGCTGCACCCAGAACCAGCAGTGCAACTGTCATGGCGAAAAATCGGCGAACCCCCAGCATCCCGTTGATCATGCTTCGTCCCCTTCATTAACGTGTTCAATGAACCCGCCCCACCATGACGCGGTGATAGCGCGAGCCCTGAAGCCCACAGCGGGTAATTCTACTGCGGGCACGCACAAGCCATGAACCTAATAGCTGCTTTGCGATATCCTGAACCTGAAACCTTGCCTGCGGCAGGCCTGATCCATAATGCCACCAACGGGACCACAGTGCGGAATGACGGCAGTTGGAGGGGGCGAGCTTCGGGCACGCCACGCCTGTAGTGGGTTAAGTGAGGAGGGGGCGCGCGCGCGCCGGATCACGACATGAGCTTGAAACACGCAATCAATATGGAGGACCTGCGCGTCATCGCTCGCAGGCGCTTGCCCCGGATCGTGTTCGACTTCGTCGAAGGCGGCGCGGATGACGAAGCGTGCCTTGACCGGAATCGCAATGCGTTTGGGCGCTACGCCCTCTTGCCAAGCTACATGGTCGATGTGGCCAAGCGCGACGCTTCGGTCACGGTGCTCGGCCGGCGTTATGCCGCCCCATTCGCCATTTCCCCGATGGGACATTGTGGCCTCGTGTGCCCCGGCGTGGATCTCATGCTCGCGCGCGCTGCGGCAAAGGCAAACATTCCTTACCTGATGTCCACTGCAAGCAACGCGAGCATCGAGGCCGCAGCCGCCGCGGCGCCGCAAAACACCTGGTTCCAGATATACACCTGCACCGATGAGGGCGTGAATTCGGACCTGATGCGCCGCGCGCAGGCGCTGTCGCTCGAGGTGCTCGTCGTCACGGTGGACGTCCCGGTAAGTTCCAACCGCGAGCGAAACCGGCGCAACGGTTTTTCGCGGCCACCCAAGCTCAGCATGGGTGCTGCGCTGGAGGCACTGCGCCACCCGGCCTGGATTGCGCGCTTTTATCAGTGCGGCGGGATACCCCCAATGGGAAACTGGCTGTCCTACGTGCCTGCGGGCGCATCGCCGGAGGCCGCAGCGGACCTTTTTGGCAAGCTCACGCCGGATCCATCCATGACGTGGGAGCGACTGCGCGCGATTCGCTCGCAATGGCGCGGAAAGCTCGTCATCAAGGGCATCCTGAATCCCATGGATGCACTGAAAGCCGTAGACATCGGCGTGGACGCCCTCATCATCTCCAACCATGGCGGACGGCAACTCGATCCTGCTCCCGCCACGCTGGACATGTTGCCCTTCATCAAGGCTGCGGTCGGCGATCGGGCCGAACTGTTGCTCGACAGCGGCATTCGCCGCGGCTCGGACATCGTCAAGGCGATGGCCCTGGGCGCCAGCACGACACTGTTCGGGCG
>CAXNGL010000360.1:0-3231 GCA_964201515.1 Burkholderiales bacterium | reverse complement strand
CGAAGGTCGCGAGGAAATCGGCGAATGTTTCACCATACATTGCGAGCATCGGCAGCTGCGGTGGTTGCTCGCGCGCATGCACGGCGGCCGCGGCGCGGAACCATTCCTCGCCCACCAGGCCCACGATGGCGGGAAAGTTCGCCTGCAGCGCATCGATGCAACCCTTCATCACGGTGTTGCGATACACGGCGAATCCGGGCTGGCGGGCGAGCGACGCAATCATGGCGGAGCCGCCGGTATTGGCGCCGCCTGCATCGGGGTCGAGCAGCGCGGCTGCGAAGTCGTCCTGGAAACGGGCGAGTGTCGTGGCCATGTCAGGCAGCCCGGGACAGCGACGCGGCAGGCACGACAGGCGCGGCAGGCGCGGCAGGCGCGGCGAAGACGCGATCCAGCACGGCATACGCGTGGTCGCGCTCGGCGCACAGCACATCGAAGGCCGGCAGGTTGTCGTCGCGCTCGACCAGCGTCGGGCGCGCGCCGATGCGTGCCACGGCGCGCTGGTACAGCGCCCACACTGCTGGCGCCACCGGGGCATCGTGCGAATCGATGAGCAGCGCCTCGCCGTGGGTCGGGTCGGGCGTGTGCCCGGCAAGGTGGATTTCGGTCACCAGGTTCGCCGGAAACGCGTCCACGTAGACTTCGGCCGCAAATCCCAGGTTGCGCCCGCTGACATGGACATTGTTGATGTCGAGCAGCAGCCCGCAGCCGGTGCGCCGGGCCAGCTCGGCAAGGAAATCGATCTCCTCCCAGGCGTGCGCGTCGATGGCGAGATAGTGCGACGGGTTCTCCACTGCGATGGGGCGTTGCAGCGCATCCTGCACGCGCGACACGTTGTCGGCAATGCGCGCCAGCGTCTCAGTGGTGCGCGGAAACGGCAGCAGGTCGGGGTAGTAGGCGCCGCGCCAGGCGCTCCAGGCCAGGTGTTCGGTGATGAGGAATGGCTCGATGCGAGCGGCCAGTGCGGCAAGGCGTTGCAGGTGCAGTGCATCCGGCGGGGCATCGGCGGCGAGCGACAGCGCCACCCCGTGCAAGGCAACCGGATGCCTGGCACGGATGGCTTCGAGCCACGCCATGCGCGGGCCACCATCCACCATGTAGTTCTCCGGATGCACCTCGAACCACAACCCGCGCGCCGTGCAGGCGAGCGCCGCCTCGTAATGCGGGGGCTTGAGACCCAGGCCCGCGCCTGGCATCGGGGTCATGCTGTCGAGGGTTCCGCAGGGCGAAGCGAACCGATCAGGCCTTGATCGGCGCGAGCGCGCCCTTGCCCTTGGGCGTGGACATGGTGGTGCAGGTGCCCTTGGCGACGTACTTCCAGGCGTTGCCCTGGTAGTCCACCTTGGAGGTGCCGGCGCAGGTGGTGCCGGGGCCGGCGGCGCAGTCGTTCTTGCCGGCTGTGGAGACGCCGTAGCATTTTTCCTGGTCCTTGTTGTCGGCGGCAGTGGCGGCGCCCGAAGCGATGGCGGCGAGGGCGAGGGTGGCAAGGGCGATGGAACGCTTGTTCATCAGATATCTCCTGTTTCAGTTGGCAAAGTCTGGAACGGCTGGTTGCAGCTCCAGGTTCGTAGCGCCGCGGCCGGGTCCTGACGGGTGATGGCGCGCGGTCTGCAGGGTAGTTCGCGGGCAACTGGCACGCGGTTACAAGGCAGGGCACAATTCGCTGCACATTTTTTTGCGCGACGTGTAACCGACCGGCTGGCTGCCGCGAATACTCGAGGAGTGTGATCGTTGGTCGATATGGCAGGCAGCGAGCAGAAACTTCGCGAACTCCTGCTGCGCGGGCTGGCCGGCGACGCTGCGGCCTACCATGGGTTCTTGCAGTCCCTGGGCGGGCATTTGCGGGCCTATTTTCGCCGGCGGCTCTCCGGCCTCCCGGACGAAGTCGAAGACCTGGTGCAGGAAACCTTGCTTGCCGTGCACAACCAGCGCCACACCTACGAGTCGGGACAGCCGTTGACGGCGTGGGCGTACGCCATCGCCCGTTACAAGATGGTGGACATGTTGCGGCATCGCTCCGTGCGCGCGGCGCTGTCGGACCCGCTGGATGAGTCGGCGGAACTGCTGGCGGCAAGCGACAGCAATGCGTCACTGGAGGCACGGCGCGATGTGGCGCAGCTCCTGAAGGACCTGCCGGACCGCTGGCGATTGCCGATCGTGCATGTGAAGCTCGAGGGACTGTCGGTGGCCGAGACGGCGCTGCGCACCGGGATGTCGGAGTCGGCGGTGAAGGTGGGCGTGCATCGGGGGCTGAAGGCCCTTGCGGCGCGGATACGCGGTGAGGAATGACATTGGCGGGATGGCGAAGCAGAAACACGGAAAGGCAGGGCAAGCCATGAAAACTGACGAGCTGATCGGCATGCTGGCAACCAATATCGGTGCCGAGTCGGGGTACGCGCGGGCCGGCGCCTCGCAGCGTTTCCTGCTTGCGCTCGGATGGGGTGCCTTCGGCAGCACCCTGCTCATGGCGGTGCTGCTCGGCGTTCGCGAAGACCTGCGCGACGCAGCGCTGTTGCCCATGTTCTGGGTGAAGCTGGCGTTTCCCCTCTCGCTCGCCATTGCCGCGCTGTTTGCATCCGAGCGCATGGGCCGGCCCGGCATGTTGCTGGGACGCGTTCGCGTTGCGCTGTTTGTGCCCGTGGCCATCATCTGGGTACTCGCGGCGGTGTCATTGGCCGGCGCATCGGGCGCAGAGCGCGAGGGGCTCGTCTACGGACAGTCGTGGAAAGAGTGCCAGCAGAGCATCGCCCTGCTGTCCCTGCCCATGCTGGTGGCTTCGTTCTGGGCCATGCGCGGCCTGGCGCCGACACGCACCCGCCTCGCCGGCGGCATGGCCGGCCTGCTTGCCGGCGCCGTCGGGGCGGCTGCGTACGCCCTGCACTGCCCGGAACTTGCAGCGCCATTTCTCGGTGCGTGGTATTTGATCGGCATGCTGATTCCCGCGTTGGCTGGCGCGCTGGTCGCGCCCCTGCTGCTGCGCTGGTAGCGCGCGCCGGGGCCGCCAGCGATGCTCAGCCTTGCACTCGCCCTGCTCGCCGGGGCGCTCACCACTGTCAATCCCTGCGTCCTTCCCATCCTGCCCATCGTGCTGTTTGGCGCGCTCGACCAGCATCGCTACGCGCCGCTGGCATTGGCCGGCGGGCTGGTTGCATCATTTACGGCTTTTGCCCTGATCCTGTCGGGCGCGGCATTGTTTGGCATCGGTGCGCTCGATATTCCTGAGTCGGCGGTGCG
>CAXNGL010000359.1:0-3231 GCA_964201515.1 Burkholderiales bacterium | reverse complement strand
CATCTTGCATGCGCCGTGTCGGATGCTAATTGGGGAGTCACGCCATGGAAAAAGAACAGTCAACAAAATTCATGTACGACCTGTTGCGCCTTCTCATCCAGAAGAAGGGGTCGGACCTGTTCATCACGGTCGGATTTCCGCCGGCATTCAAGATCGACGGCAAGATGACGCCGGTGTCGAGCCAGCCGTTGACGCAGCAGCACACCTCGGACTTGGCGCGCGCCATCATGAACGACAAGCAGTCCTCGCAGTTCGAGGCCAGCAAGGAATGCAACTTCGCCATCGCGCCGGCCGGCATCGGGCGTTTCCGCGTCAATGCCTTCATCCAGCAGAGCTACGTCGGATTGGTGCTGCGCGTGATCACGACGTCGATCCCGAAGTTCGAGGACCTGAAGATTCCGCCGGTGCTGAAGGATGTGATCATGACCAAGCGCGGCCTCGTCATCATGGTGGGCGGCACGGGCTCGGGAAAATCGACGACCCTTGCGGCGATGATCGGCTACCGCAACGAAAACCACTACGGGCACATCATCACCATCGAAGACCCGATCGAATACACCCACCCGCACATCAAGAGCCTGATCACGCAGCGCGAAGTCGGCGTGGACACCGATTCCTGGGAAAACGCCCTGCACAACACCCTGCGCCAGGCCCCCGACGTGATCCTGATCGGCGAAATCCGCCACAAGGAAACCATGGAGCACGCGGTGGCGTTCGCCGAAACCGGCCACCTGGCGCTGGGGACCCTGCATGCCAACAGTGCCAACCAGGCGCTAGACCGGATCATCAACTTCTTCCCCGAGGAGCGCCGCGCGCAGTTGCTGATGGACCTGTCGCTCAACCTGCGCGCACTGGTGGCGCAGCGGCTCATCCCGTTGAAGGAGGGCAAGGGTCGCGCGGCCGCAGTGGAGATCATGCTCAACTCGCCGCTCATCGCCGACCTGATCTTCAAGGGCGACGTGCACGAGATCAAGGAAGTCATGAAGAAGTCGCGCGAGCTCGGCATGCAGACCTTCGACCAGGCGCTGTTCGATCTGTATGAGGAAGGGCGGATTTCCTACGAGGATGCCTTGCGCAACGCCGACTCGGTGAACGACCTGCGACTGATGATCAAGCTGAACTCCAAGGAATCGAAGGACAAGGACATTACCAAGGGGATCGAGCACCTCAATATCGTGTAAGTCCGGACGCGGCTTTGCCGCGCCGGCTTGCATGCGTGCAATTGAACGGCCGCGAAGCGGTCCGTTCATTGCGCGCGGCGTGTTGCGCGGGTCAGGAGTGCAGCATCCACAGGATGAATGGACAGGAGGGCGCATTCATCAGGGCGCCCTTGTTGTTTCGGGAGGCAGGCATGGCGGGGGTGGTTGAAGCGATCTGGGTGAAGCGGGCCAAGCGCGGCGTGATGGATGCGGTGGATATTGCCGAACTCATCGTTGATCGCGGCATCGCTGGCAGCGCTGACCAGGGCGGTCGGCGCCAGGTGACGCTGCTGGAGGCGGAGGTCTGGGAATCGACCGTCGCGGCGCTGGGCCAAGGCACGACGCCGCATCCCTCGGCGCGGCGTGCCAACCTGCTGGTGCGCGGCCTGGCGCTGGCCTACACGCGCAACCGCATTCTCGTCATCGGCGGCTGCCGAATGCAGATTTACGGCGAGACCAAACCGTGCGAGCGCATGGACGAGGTGTTGCCCGGGCTGCAGGCGGCTCTCTACGTCGACTGGCGCGGCGGTGCATTTGCCGGCGTGCTGGTGGGTGGCCCCATCTCGGTCGGGGATACGGCCGCATGGGAAGCATGATGAATCAGCGGGAACAACGAAGCGACAACGCATCCTGAAAGGACGCCGCACATGGGCACATTGCACGATTTCTCCGCGACCACGCTGGACGGCAAGCAGCGCAATCTCTCCGAGTACAAGGGCAAGCTGGCGCTGCTCGTCAATACCGCCAGCGCCTGCGGGCTCACGCCGCAGTACGCCGGGCTCGAAGATCTGCACAGGAAGTACGCGGCGAAGGGGCTGGCGGTGCTCGGCTTCCCGTGCAACCAGTTCGGTGCGCAGGAGCCGGGAACTGCGGCCGAGATCGGGGCGTTCTGCCAGAAGAACTATGGCGTGAGTTTCCAGATGTTCGACAAGATCGAAGTCAACGGCGCCAAGGCACATCCGCTTTACCAGTGGCTGAAGAAGGAGGCGGCAGGTTCGACCGCTGCGGTGGACATCGAGTGGAATTTCGCCAAGTTCCTCGTCGGCGCCGATGGGCATGTGATCCGCCGCTACAAGGCAACGACCAAGCCCGAAGGCATCGTCGCCGATATCGAGGCGTTGCTCGCTTGAGCGAGCCCGGCGCTTTGTCGGGTTCCCTGGACGGTTGCCGTGCCAAAGAAGATTGCTGCGATTTTTCAGCGCCCGGGCCAGCACTGACTGAGTTGACTAAGTTAATGGACTAAGTCAGAATGTGCGCCTTCGATCCGGAAGGATGATGACATGCTGATCAATGTGCACGAGGCGAAGACACAATTTTCCAAACTGCTGGAACGCGCGCACGCGGGCGAAGAAGTCATTCTGGCCAAGGCGGGCAAGCCGTATGCGCGCATGATGCCGCTCGCCCCTGCCGCCCCCAATCGCCAGCGCGGGCGCGTGAAGGGCATCAATGATGATGCTTTCTTCGATCCGCTGCCCAGCACCGAGTTGAAGGCCTGGGAAGGCCGTTGAAGCTGCTGCTCGACACGCACACGCTGTTGTGGTGGTGGAAAGACGACCCGCGCCTGTCCAGGCGCGCCATCACCGCCATCACCGATGAAAAAAACACCGTACTCGTCAGCGCGGCAAGCGCATGGGAAATCGCGACCAAATATCGCATCGGAAAACTGCCGGGGGCCGAAAGCGCGGTGCGCCAATTCAATGAACTGCTCAGCGCTGACAGCTTTGGCCACCTCCCCGTTTCGTTCCAGCATGCGCTCATGGCTGGCGGATTCGCCATCAAGCACCGCGACCCGTTCGACCGCATGCTCGCAGCGCAATCCATCATCGAAGGTGCGGCCCTCGTCAGCGACGACGCGGCAATGAGATTGTTTCGAATCAAGTGCCTTTGGTAGTCCGCCCTGAACAATTCCGTTTTTCATAATGCAGTGGTCTGAGCAGCGCGGCTTGCGAGCATTATTAAGTCTATGAGCGTCTGAATCTCGAACCAGATTTTGGCGCAAAGAAGCCGTAGCTTCCTCAGCAGTAGTCGCATG
>CAXNGL010000358.1:0-3235 GCA_964201515.1 Burkholderiales bacterium | reverse complement strand
GGCACGCCCGCTGTGGACCTCCAGGCCCTGGCCCGCGTCGTCGCAAACCTGTCCGAATTCGCCGCAGATCACGCCGACAGCATTGCCGAATGCGACATCAACCCCTTGATCTGCAACGGCAGCCGGATTCTCGCCGTGGATGCACTGATCGTGCGCCCGACAAGGCTTTCGTGAGGCGGCCTTCACGATCTACAATGGCCGAACGGAACGCATGCGCGGCGTCTGGCGATGCCGCGATCGAATTTTCGATGACCTGAGAGGAGAGCAATCATGGCAGTCAGCCAGTTGAGGAAGAAAGTCGCCGGTGGCGTGCCGCGTGGCATGACCGAGGCGGAGTGGCAATGCCGCGTCGATCTCGCCGCCTGCTACCAGCTGGTGGACCTGTACGGCATGACCGACCTGTCGAGCAACCACATCTCGGTGCGCGTGCCCGGGCCGCACGACCATTTCCTGCTCAACCCGCTGGGCCTGATGTACGACCAGATCACGGCGTCGTCGCTGCTCAAGGTGGATGTGGACGGCCGCGTGCTCGAAGGCGACGCCATCCGCATGAATCGCGCCGGTTTCATCATCCACAGCGCCGTGCACATGGCGCGCCCGGACCTGGTGTGTGCATTGCACATCCACACCACCGCCACCAATGCCGTGGGGGCCGTGAAGGAAGGCCTGCTGCCGCTGACGCAGAAGGCCTGTTCCATCCAGAACTGGCTCGCCTATCACGACTGGGAAGGCCCGTCGCTGCACCTCGACGAGCGCGCGCGTCTCGTGCGCGACATCGGCCCCAACGGCCGCTGTGTGATCATGCGCAACCACGGCGCCATGACCGTCGGCACGTCCATCGCGGAGGCCTTCGTCTGGGCGCAGCGCCTGGAGACCGCCTGCCGCTACCAGGTGGCGGCCCTGTCACAACTCGGTGCGGGCATGCACCTGCAGATGCCCTCCAAGGTATTGCAGAAACGCACTGCCGATATCGGCTCCAAGACCTACGCCCAGGGCGGCATGATGAATACCGGCACCCTGGAGTGGAAGTCGCTGCTGGTGAAGCTCGAGCGCGAGCGGGGGACGTCCTACCGCACCTGATCTGCTGCGCGTTACCGGAAAAAACAAATCTTGAAAAGGGAGGCAGTGATGCAATCGAGATCCACATCATGCATGCGCAGGCTGGCCGCGCTGGGTGCCGGCGCCATACTGGCCCTGGGCTCCGGCGCGCTGCTGGCGCAGGCGGCGCGGCCGAGTGCCGCCGCCATCGCCGCCGAGCACGAGGCGCTCGTCAAGGCCGCCAAGGCCGAGGGCGAAATCACCTTCTACATCAGCGCGATTGAAACCATCGCACGGCGCATCCTCGCCGGCTTCGAGGCCAAGTACGGTATCAAGGGGCAGTTCGTGCGCATGAATGGCAGCACGCTGCTGTTCCAGCGCTACTCGTCGGAAGCGGAGGCGGGCAACATCGCCGCCGACCTCGCCTTCGCGGCGGGCGGCGCGGATTCGTTCTCGGAACAGGCCGTGACCAAGGGCTGGCTCGATCCGGTCAAGACCTGGAATCTCCCGGTGCTCAATAGTGGCGAATTTCCCGCCAGGCTGAATCGCAACTGGTCGGTGGTGGTGCAGATTTCACCCTGGCAGGTGGGTTACAACACCAACAAGGTCAATTCGAACGAAGTTCCCAAGGATTGGGCCGAATTCGCCGATCCGAAATGGAAGGGCCAGCTCATCCTGCCCAATCCGGGTGTATCCGATGCCTACACGCTGTTCTGGGCGGCGATGCAGGACCGGTATGGCGATGCCTTTCTTACCCGCATCGCGGCCAACGCCCGCCCGGCGGCGGGGGGGGTGGCTGCCGCGCAGTCGCTGGCGGCGGGCGAGGGCAGCTTCGTCATCCCGGTGATCGTCTCCACCATCGAGAGCATCAAGAGCAAGGGAGGGCCGCTCGGTATCCATTTGTACGACTACACCGCAGGCGTGGACATGCAGATGATGCTCACGGCGCGCGGCAAGGCCAAGCGTCCGAATGCGTCGCGCCTGTTCGCGAACTACGTCATGTCGCCCGAGGGCAACAAGGTGATGAACGACGAGCCGGGCGGGTTCTCGGTGTACGACTCGGCCAAGCTGCCCAAGGAGTACCAGTCGGAGAAGCCGGGCACCGTCGCAAGGAAGGCGGTGCTGACCAAGCTGCTGGGGTTCTAGCGCCCTTCCTGCACGGGACGGGGCGGCGATGGAGGGCGCCGGGTATGCGCGCGACGCGACTCGGTGAGCCCCGCGCAGCCGGCCTCAAGTGTCCGGCGTTTCGTGCCAGGCCACGCCGCGCCGCAGCACGATGGGCTTGCCGCCGGTGCTCTGCCTGACCAACCACTGCGCCAGCGAGGCGTCCATGTAGTCGGCATGGCCGGGAAACCACTTGGCCAGTTCACGCGCAAGTCGCCGGCCTTCGGCGACGTTGCCCGCGGCGACGACTTCGCGCACCTGGTCCACGGATGTCATCACCGCGCCGTGCTCGTCGACATGGCACTCGGTGGCCGGAAATTGGCTGCCCTCCATCCAGAGGCGCTCGCGCTCGAAATGATCCTTCGCGTGCGCGGCAAAGCGCTCGAGCAACCCTGCGAAGCGCGCGTCGTCGGCGGCCAGCATGGCATCGACGATCTCGACGAACTCGCGATGCGTCTCGTCCATCGGCTGGTAGCCGAGGAGATAGGCATCGGTCCACTGGAATTGCTCGCTTGCATTCATGGCCGCAAGCATAGCACTCGCGGTCAGACCTGCAGGTAGACGAACCCGTCCTCGATCTTGACCGCGAAGGTGCCGGCGAAACCCTTGTCCGGCGCCACCGCCTCGCCATCGAACAGCGCGACATTCCAGCCGTGCAGCGGACAGGTCACGTGCCTGCCATGCACGATGCCCTGGGACAGCGGCCCGCCCTTGTGCGGGCACTTGTCGCGCAGGGCGAACACTTCGTCCTCGGCATTGCGAAACACGGCGATGTCGCCGCCCACGCGCTTGACCACGCGCGCGCCGAGTACCGGGATGTCTTCGAGTGCTGCAACCTTCGTCCAATCCTTCATGAGCGGATTTTCCCTGGCTTCCTTGATGGCGATGATGGCGGCGCTCATACGCTGAGCATTTCGAATTCGCGGGCGACGGCCGGGCTGGTGGCCGGTTTGGCGCCTTCGGCGCGCTCCGCCCACGGGTCCTTCTCGCCCTGCAGCGCGAACTGCAGCCGCGCGTACAGGGCCTTGCGCCC
>CAXNGL010000357.1:0-3237 GCA_964201515.1 Burkholderiales bacterium | reverse complement strand
GCCCGCCTCCGCGCCGCTGAAGCGCGCCGCGGCCTGGGCCGCATTGTCGAAGACGAAGCTGGAGGTCAGGTACATCGCCTCGGAATGCTCGTTGAACTGGCTGCGGTGAGTGCCCGCGCGCACGGCCAGTGTTTCCAGGTCGTATTTGTCGTCTTTCTGCATCATTTTCTCCCTTGTCCGGCAATGCGATCATGCGTGTCGAGAACGCCGCGCGCACCCCATGCAGCCACAAAAAAACCCGCCGAGCTTTCGCCAAGACGGGTTTTCACTCGCTTTAGCCGTATTTGTTTGTCGCCATCCGGAGTTCCCCTTCCAGCGGCGGCGCCCGCAAGCTGCTGATCAAATCGGCGCAGGGTGAAAGTTACTATCTGGGGGCGCTGCTGTCAAACCGGGGGCTGCCCTTTCGGCGGTTCATCAATAGCTGAGGTAGGTGCAGCGGTTGCAAGGTGCGCCAGTCGTACGCCTGCTGGCGAGTTCCTCCCGCAACTTGCGCAGGTGGGGCTGGTTGTAGATTTCCAGGACATGGTGATCGTTCACATCGCCCTTGGGAAACTCGACCTTTCCATCCATGCAGCACATGGCCACCTTGCCGGTGGCAGAGATCGAAAAATCGAACCAGCGGTGGCAGGGGGCATCCGGAACGCCGCGGGCGAAGTTTTCCGTCTCCACGGCCCCGAGCCAGTCGTTACGGGGAAGAATGCAGGCTGCAAACGCGGGATAAGTCGCCTTCACCCACTGCATGAAACCCTGGTCCTCGGTCCGCGACACCGAGACGCGGCTGATGCGGATGGGGAAGTCGAACGCCCCGCGCGCGTGCCATTTTTTCAGGTCGTTCAAACGTCCGAGGGTGCGCTCGAGAGGCATCCCCATGACCTCCTGGTACTCCACGGGATCGTGAAAATTCAAGGACACCGTCAGGTAGGCGACGTTCTTGACCTTCGACAATTTCTCCAGGTTGCGCTCGGTCAGGGCAGCGCCATTGGTGATCAGGCTGATCGCCGCATTGGGCAGGCGCTCGTTCACATTGGCGAGGATGTCGAACAGGCGCGTCTCCAGGAACGGATCGCTGATCTTGAAGGGAGATACCTGGAATCGAAGCGAGCGCGGAATCGCCGTCAGGTCGTCGATGATTTTCTCGATCAGCGAATCGGGCATGCGCGTGCCCTTGCGTTCCATGCTCACATACGGGCAGAAAGTGCAGGAGGCGTTGCACTGGGCCAGCGTCTCGATGTGGACCAGGGCGGGAAATTCCATGTAGTCGTGCTGCAGGAACACCGACTTCTCGGTGATCCATCGGCTCAGGTCCGACTCGTCGTAATAGGCAACTTCGGCAAAGTTGTCGATGGCACGCCCTTGCGGCATCGTCCGCCTCGCAAGTTGCATGACCAGGTTCTTCAACATGACAGAAGTCCTTTTCCACGGTGTGCCGGACAGCTCGGAACCGCGCAGCCGTTCGATCGACCCGCACACCCCTGACAAGGCCGCGCACGCGGCCAGCCGGTCAAGCGTGGTTCAAATCCAGCTGATTGGCATCCGCGTCTTCAACATCATTCTCGCGATCGGCCTCCCGGCTCGCCTCGACCGTCTGCAGGTACTCGCTGGTGACATCGCCGGTGACGTAGTCTCCGGTGAAACAGGAGTCCTCGAACCGGGTCAGGCGCGGATTGACTTCACTCACCGCCTTGGTGAGGCCTTCGATGTCCTGGTAGACCACCGCATCGGCGCATATTTCGCGCGCGATCTCTTCGTCGGTGCGGCCGGGCGCGATGAGTTCCTGCCGCGTGGGCATGTCGATGCCATAGACGTTGGCATAGCGAACCGCAGGCGCCGCGGATGCGAAATAGACATTCTTGGCCCCGGCCTCGCGCGCCATCTGCACGATCTCGCGGCTGGTTGTCCCGCGCACGATGGAATCATCAACGATCAGCACGTTCTTTCCCTTGAACTCCATGGCCATCACATTGAGCTTCTGGCGCACCGATTTCTTGCGGATCGCCTGTCCCGGCATGATGAAGGTTCGCCCGATATAGCGATTGCGGATGAATCCTTCACGGTAACTGACCCCGAGCACCGCCGCCATCTCCATGGCACTCGGCCTGCTCGTGTCCGGCACGGGAACGACAACGTCGATCTTGGCATCCGGCAGCGTGCGCTGCACCTTGCGCGCCAGGTGCCGCCCCATGTTCAGCCGCGCCTCATAGACGGAGACGCCGTCCATCACGGAATCCGGCCTGGCCAGGTACACGTACTCGAAAATACAGGGCGCAAGAAGGGTCTTCTCGGCGCACTGCCGGGTGTGCAGAGTGCCGCTTTCGTCGACAAAAATGGCCTCTCCGGGCGCCACGTCGCGTACCGGCTCGAAGCCGAAGGCATTCAGGGCCACGCTCTCCGACGCAGCAAGATACTCAGGGCCCTGCGGTGTTTCAGCGCGACCGAAGATCAGCGGCCGGATCCCGTAAGGATCGCGAAACGCCAGCAGGCCGTAGCCGGCAATCATGGCCACAACGGCATACGCACCGCGGCAGCGCCGATGGACATTGGCGACAGCGATAAATATCTTTTCGGCATCCAGCCGGGTTCCCTTGGCGGCGAGCTCGAGCTCGTGCGCGAGAACATTCAACAGGACTTCGGAGTCGGAGTTGGTATTGATATGCCGCAGGTCCTGGCGGAACATTTCCTGCTTCAAGGCATCCGAATTGGTCAGGTTGCCGTTGTGCCCCAGGACGATGCCGAACGGCGAATTGACGTAGAAAGGCTGCGCTTCGCCGGCGTTGGATGCCGAGCCGGCGGTCGGGTAGCGGCAGTGCGCGATGCCTATTTCGCCGGGGAGCGAGCGCATGTTGCGGGTGCGGAACACGTCGCGCACCAGTCCCGGCCCTTTGTGCATGTGGAAGGTCTTGGACTCGGACGTGACGATCCCTGCGGCATCCTGGCCACGATGCTGCAGGAGCAGCAGGCCATCGTAGAGGATCTGGTTAACTGCGGATCGCGCGAATACCCCGAGAATGCCGCACATGGTGTTTCCTCAAATCGCCTGCTGCAAAAGGGACAACACAAACCGTCCCGCCACTCGATCCGGCCCCGCGTCATCGTCACAACCGATGAAGGCGCTGGCCACTCGATCAATCCGTTCGCAATCCTCGCATGGTTCTAGTCGCCTGGCCTGCCAAATCGCATTCGCTCCGCGAGCCCGTCGGGTAGTGCCTGCTTTACCAGTACCACCGCGCTCTCCAGCGG
>CAXNGL010000356.1:0-3249 GCA_964201515.1 Burkholderiales bacterium | reverse complement strand
GCTTCGATGGACGCAGGCGTCGGGTCGAATGCTTCGCCCTGCGCCACGCCGGCGTCGGCCTGGTAGTCCTTGAGGGCGGCCGTCAGGTCCGGCACCGGTGGTATCTCGGCGCGATCCGGCGTCTTGTCCGGGACGAACAGGCCCAGCGTGCGGTTGGATGACTTGAAGTAGCGCGCCGCCACGCGCTGCACGTCGGCAGGGGTCACTGAGCGCAGGCGGTCGCGATGCAGGAACAGCGTGCGCCAATCGCCCATGGCGATGGTCTCGGACAGCGTCAGCGCGAGGGCGCGCGAGTCCGCGAGCAGCATTTCCACGTCGTTGAGCAGGCGCGTGCGCGCGCGCTCGATCTCGGCCTCGGGCAGGGGATCGGCCGCCAGTCCCTCGAGGGTCTGCAGCAGCAGGTCGCGCGCCGCCTCGACCGGCAGGCCTTGGCGCACGCTGGCGCTGAAGTAGGCATAGCCGGCTTCGCGCAGTTGCCGCTCCGACGCCGACACGCTGCTGGCCCGACCCGGCACGACCAGCGACTTGTGCAGGCGCCCGCCCGGCACCTGGCCCAGTGCCGACACCAGCACGTCGATGGCCGCGTAGTCCGGATGCGTCCCCGGCGCGATGTGATACAGGGCGCTGACGATCTGGTTGTCGCCGGCGCGGCGCAGCGTGACGGTCCGTTCGCCGTCCTGCACCGGTTCGACGGTGTAGGTCTGCGGCAGGGGGCGCGTGGGTTTGGGCAGGGTACCGAAATGGCGTGCTGCGAGGCGCAGCGCCGCAGCCTCGTCGAAGCGACCGGCGATCACCACCACGGCATTGTCGGGCTGGTAGTAGGTGCGGTAGAAGGCCTGCAGGCGCTCGATCGGCACGTTCTCGATGTCGGAGCGCGAGCCGATGATGGAACGGCCATAGCCGTGCCACAGGAAGGCGGAGGCGGCGACGCGTTCGCGCAGGATGCTCGACGGGTTGTTCTCGCCGGATTCGAATTCGTTGCGCACCACGGTCATTTCCGAATCGAGGTCCTTTTTCGCAACGAAGGCATTCAGCATGCGATCGGCCTCCAGGCCAAGCGCCCAGTCGAGGTTGGCTTCGCTGGCCGGGAAGGTTTCATAGTAGTTGGTGCGGTCCTGCGAGGTGGTGCCGTTCCAGCGCGCGCCGCGCGCCTGGAACTCGGCCTTGGGGTCGGGGTGGCGCGGCGTGCCCTTGAACAGCATGTGTTCCAGCAGGTGCGCCATGCCGGACTCGCCGTAGCCCTCGTGCCGCGAGCCGACCAGGTAGGTGATGGCGACGGTGATGGTGTCCACCGAGGCGTCGGGCAGCAGCAGCACGCGCATGCCGTTGGCGGCACGGTATTCGGTGATGCCGCCGGCGCTGGTGTAGCGCGTCAGGGTCGCCGCTTCGGGTGGCGTGGTGTTGGCGGCCGGGACGACCTGCGCCGGTGCAGCGGCGGCGCGCGCCGGCTTGCGTGCCGCAGGCCTCGAGGCACTCGGGGTCCCCGGGGCGGCCGGGAGTGAAGCGGCCGGTTGCGCGTCTGCTGCCAGCGACGGGGCGCCGCCGTGGAGCCACTCTGAGCAGGCGAGCAGGGCGGTCAGGAGGGTTCGAGCGGTGTGCATTTGCATGATCGGGCCTTGGTTTCTGACCAGGTGTTCAGACAAGCGGAATCGACCAGGGTCGGCAACGCGCCATCAGGAGGCCGCATGGCAGGGCGGACAATGCCCGGACAACGCCGGTGGCGCCGTCCATCGTCTTGATGATGGGGCATTCTACGCGCCGCGACTGGGGCATGCGTGTGAGCGGGCGGCAATTTACACGCAGTTACAGGTCCGATGCGCGCTGCGGAATCCGCTGGTACCTGCATGGATGCGCGGTGGGGCGCGCGGTGTGGTGTGCGGTGCAGCGGCGGCAGGGACCCGCGCTGTTATTGCGCAGCGTGCAAGCCCAGCATCAGGTGCAGCGTAATCATGCCGGCGACGACCACGACGAAGGTATTGCCACGCCGCAGCGACACCAGCGCCGCCACGGCGGCGGCGGCCAGGCGCGCGTTGTCCGAGGAGAAGTCGATCGCGCCATCGCTGATCAACACGGCAGGCATGACCAGCGCCGGGAACACGGCGGCGGGGACGAAGCGCAGCGCGCGCTTGAGTGGCTCGGGAAGGGGAAGGTTGGGCGCGATCCACAGGAAGGAGGCGCGCGGCAGGAACGCGGCCACCGACAGGATGGCGATCAGAATCCACGCATCCAGCGTGCTCAGCGTCGTTGCCACGATTCCACCACGTAGCCTGCGGCGATGCCAGCGACGGCTGCAATCAGCAGGCCGCCGCGATAGGGAAAGCCGACCGCGAGCAGTGATGCGATGCCGCCGACCAGCGCTGCCACCACCGTCGCGCGGTCGCGCACCGTCGCCGCGACCATGGCCAGGAACGTGAGCGGCACGCAGAACTCCACCTGCCAGCTGGGAGGCATGGCCGCGCCCAATGCGGTTCCGATCCCCGTGCCAGCGAACCAGCCGATGCCCATGGCCAGGGTCGCGCCCATGTAGTACTCGTAGCGAATGCGCGGGCTTTCGTCGGGGTGCTGGGTGAACCGCGCCACGCTGAGCGCGTAGGCCGGGTCGGTGAGGAAGAAGGCCGCAATGAAGCGCTGGCGGCGGTTCATGTGCGTGAGGTAGCGCGACAGCGACAGGCTGAACATGGCGTAGCGCAGGTTGACGATCAGGCCGGCCAGCGCGATCACGACCATTGTCGAGCCGGTGGTGGCGAGTTGCACCACCACCAATTGCGCCGTGCCGGCGAAACCGAAGGTGGCGATGGCCATCGAGGAGAGCGCGCTCATCCCCGCGGCGATGGCCGCCGCACCGCAGATGAGCCCGGTGGAAAAGCTCCCGGTGGTGCCGGGCAGCATCTGCACGAAGCCGCGCCAGAAGGTGGTGCGCGCCTCGGCACGCTGTGCCGGCGTCAGTGGGGTGGCATCTTCGGGGGATTCGGGCACGGTGGCGGGGCCGCTTTCGGGGCTATGGTGGGGCTTGTTCAGGGGCCGCGCGGGCGGGGGGGTGGTTGCCATTCTATCAAGCTGGTAACCATCATTTCTCCGGGGGCCTTGAAATGCCACCGGCGTGCCCCCATTCCCAACAGGGGAATGCGCTTGGGCCGCCTCTCCTGCGGTGCGGGCAGTTGGGCGCATGCCGCGTCGCTCCGCTCGCGGGGGCGATGGCGGATAATCGGTCCCCTCAATTGCGTAATCCGAACGCTTAACCTACACAGG
>CAXNGL010000355.1:0-3255 GCA_964201515.1 Burkholderiales bacterium | reverse complement strand
GGCGCGACGATCTTTTCCACGCTGGCGCTCAACGACGTGGTCGTGAACAAGGGCGCCGTTGGGCGCATGATCGAGTTTCTCGTTCACATCAACGGTGAGTTCGTCTACGACCTGCGTTCCGACGGGTTGATCGTATCGACCCCGACCGGGTCCACGGCCTACGCGCTGTCCTCGAACGGCCCGATCCTTCAGCCTGGCGTCCCCGGCTTTGCGCTGGTGCCCATCTGCCCGCATACCTTGTCCAACCGCCCGATCACCGTCAGCGACAATTCCGTGATCGAGATCACGCTCAAGCGCGCGCTGGACGCCCGGCTTCATTACGACGGGCAGCTGCAGGGCGACCTGCACGAGGGTACGCAGGTGGTGGTGAGTCGTGCGCCGCATACGATCCAGTTCGTGCATCCGCCCGGATACAGTTATTTCGCCATGCTGCGCGAGAAGCTGCACTGGAGCGAGGTGCTCTGAGCTTGCGCGGGGGGCGCACCCACGCGGGCCTTTGCCGCGCCCGGAGTGTGTCGTCCGACGCGGGCCGGTGCGCGTTAGCGATCTTTATTATGCCGACAAACAGGCTCCGACAGTGCTGCTGCGCCTAGCGATACGTGATTTCGCCATCGTCGACCGGCTGGAACTGGAGTTCCGGGCGGGCTTCACTGCGCTGACTGGAGAGACTGGTGCCGGCAAGTCCATTCTCATCGACGCGCTTGCCCTGGCGTTGGGCGAGCGTGCCGATGCCGCAGTGGTGCGGCCCGGCTGCCAGCGCGCCGACGTCGCCGCGGAATTTGCCATAGAGGAAAATGCCGCCTTGCAGGCGTGGCTGCGTGAGCAGGATCTCGAGGGCGATCCCGGGCAACTCGTGCTGCGGCGCATTGTTGAGCGCGGCGGGCGTTCTCGCGGCCTTGTCAACGGGCACGCGGCGACCTTGGCACAGTTGCGCGAAGCCGGGGAAGCGCTGGTGGACATTCATGGGCAGCACGCCCACCAGTCTTTGCTCAGGGCAGGCGCACAACGGCAGATTCTCGATGCCCAGGGTGGCTTGAGCGACCTTGCAGGAGATGTCGCCGAGGCCTACCGCGGCTGGAGGCGGATCGTTCAGGCGCGCGCCGAGCACGAAAGGAACGCGCAGGTGCTGGCCGCGGAGCGCGAGCAACTGCTGTGGCAGGTGGAGGAGTTGACTCGCATCGCTCCGGTCGCGGGGGAGTGGGAAACGGTGCAAGGCGAGCAGTCCAGGCTGGCCCACGCGGCCAGCTTGATCGAGGGGGCAAATGCGGCCGTCGATACCCTGTCGGAGTCCGAGAATTCGGCCAGCGCGGCGTTGGCTGCCGCGGCATCCCGTCTGCGCGGATTGGTCGGGTTCGATCCGGCACTCGAAGACATGCTGGCGTTGTTGGACGGTGCAGAGTCCCAGGTGAGCGAGGCGGTTTCACGCCTGCGCCAATATGCCGAACGGGTCGATCTTGACCCGCGTCGGCTGAAGGATCTCGAGGCGCGGGTCGACGCGCTGCATGCAGCGGGTCGAAAGTTTCGCTTGCGGCCTGAGGCGCTTCCCGACGCACTGTTGGCGGCGACCACGCGGCTGGAGTCGCTGGACCAGGCGACGGACCTGGGTGCCGTCGAGCGGGAAGAGTTGCAGGCGCGGACCCGCTATGGCGAGTTGTCGCGGAGGCTTTCCGCCGGGCGGTTAAAGGCCGCCACGAGGCTGGGCAAGGAGGTCACAGCGGCGATGAAGGAACTGGCCATGTCCGGGGCGCGTTTTGAGATCGCGCTGCGGCCGCTACCGGACGGAAGCGCCGGCGGTGACGAGCAGGTCGAGTTCCTGGTGGCTGCGAATCCCGGATCCCCGCCGCAGGCGTTGGCAAAAGTGGCTTCGGGCGGCGAGCTGTCACGCATCAGCCTGTCCATCCAGGTGATCACCAGCAAAGCTGCCGCGGTTGGCACGCTGATCTTTGACGAAGTGGACTCGGGTATTGGCGGTGGTGTGGCAGAGATCGTCGGCCAGAAGCTGCGTGCACTGGGGGAGCGGCGGCAGGTGCTGTGCGTTACGCATTTGGGGCAAGTGGCGGCCCAGGCAACGGAGCAGTGGTCGGTCAGCAAGCAAAGTGGTGCCGGCCAGGTGAAAAGCGTGGTGGAGGTCCTGGATCGCAAGGCGCGCATCGAGGAAATTGCCCGCATGATCGGGGGGGTGGATATCACCGCGGTTACCCGTCGCCATGCTACGGAGCTGCTCAAGGCGCGCTAGCTGCAAGCAGAGCGGCCTGGCCTGCGTAGCGGGTCTGGTACAAGCAGCGCGGCCCGGCTCGCGTAGCGGGTCGCGTGGTCCCACTACCCCGCAAGTATTTTCACCCAACTATTCCACGATAAATGCGAGAATACACACACGCTGTGAATCTTGGATGATGATATCTAAAGGGGGCGGCATGGTGCGGATGAGAGCGAGGCAACAAGGCAAGGGACAGGTAATCGTGCTGGTGGTGATTGCCGTATTGCTTGCGGTCGGATACGTCGCGCTGGATCGTTATACGGAGGGAGAAAAAAACGTCCTCATCGCGGAGTCGCGCGGCATGAACATGGTGCAGGCCTTGTCCAAATTCAAGGCTGAGGGCGGCAACTATCCG
Organism: Burkholderiales bacterium; assembly: GCA_964201515.1. Lineage (GTDB taxonomy): Bacteria > Pseudomonadota > Gammaproteobacteria > Burkholderiales > SG8-39 > CAIYPG01. The sequence goes on along the minus strand of CAXNGL010000355.1, from coordinate 643 downwards.
GACGCCCTCGACAAGCTGGTGCCGAAATTTGTCCCAGCGGTGAGCAAGTGTCCCGGCGGCGAACCGATGGCCTATGCAATGGCCGGTGCCGAGTACACATTGACTTGCCAGAAGGTGGTATTTGCGTCCAAGCCCTATAGCTACGATTCCAAGACCAAGGCTTGGGGGGGGTAGGGCCCGGCGGGCCTTGCATGGCCGGTCTGAAGCGTTTGTATCTAGCTCCGGTTTCAGATAATATTCAAAGGCTTCTAGGCGCGTAGCTCAGTTGGTTAGAGCATCACCTTGACATGGTGGGGGTCGTTGGTTCGAATCCAATCGCGCCTACCAATTCCCCGCGTGCCGCGGTCGGCTGACGCGGCACATCAGACCCGATGCAGGTCGTTCCGGGAATTGGAAAACTGCAGCGGCAATCCCGAACAGGGGCGTGGTACCGGAAAGGGCAAGCGTTATGACACCGCGAACTCGGCCGTTGACCATCAGGAACCCCTAGTCGGTTTGGCCTTTTCGCGGTTGGAGAAAAAGTGCGGCCTGACCGCACTTTTTTTTCGCCCGCGTCAGGGCCATGGCGTGGGTGCGCAAGCGCCCGATTCATCACTCTGCATTCTGGATTGACAGCACATGATCAACATTACCTTGCCGGACG
>CAXNGL010000354.1:0-3286 GCA_964201515.1 Burkholderiales bacterium | reverse complement strand
TGCACACGGTCGAACTGAAGGACGGCGAACTGCTGATTGGCGAGGTGGATGCCTTCGTCGGCCCCAACTACGTGCTCACGGTCCGCAATCGCACCTCCAAGGGTTTTGCCGAGGTGCGCGCGCGCTGCGAACGCGAACCGCACCTCCTGAAGGAGGGCTCGGCCTTCGTCCTGTACGTGCTGATGGACACCATCGTCGATCGTTACTTTCCGATCCTCGACGCGCTCGAGACGGAACTGGAGCGCATCGAGGAGCGCATGTTCGGCAATGCCTCGGGCCGGACCAACGTCGAGGAACTCTATGGCCTGAAGCAGAAGCTGATGGTGCTCAAGCATGCCGTGGCGCCGCTGCTGGAGGGCACCGGCAAGCTGTACGGCGGGCGCGTGCCGCAGTTGTGCACGCATACGCAGGAGTACTTCCGCGACGTCTACGACCACCTGGTGCGGCTCAACCAGTCGATCGACTCCCTGCGCGACATGGTGGTCACCGCCATGTCGGTGAACCTCGCCCTCATCACCACCAGCGAGAACGAGACCACCAAGCGGCTCGCCTCCTACGCCGCCCTGGTGGCCATCCCCACCATGATCGCCGGCATCTACGGCATGAACTTCGAGCACATGCCGGAGCTGAAATCGGTGTGGGGTTACCCGGTGACGCTGGCGGTGATGTTTGCCATCGACGTGTACCTGTTCTGGCGTTTTCGGCGGGCGCGCTGGCTGTAACCTGGGTCGGACACGAACCCGCCTTTAATTCTAGAACAATTATTTTTATACAGGCCCTACTGTCGGGACTATACGGGAAGTTACTATATCAATTAAGATATAATTTCACGGCCAGAGACCAGTATCAGCCGCTGCGCTTGCGCCTTGCGTACAGATCGCGAAACGTCCTGCCCGCCGGTGCCGGCAGGAAGCGCCCCTCGCCGGCCTTGCCCGATCCCGTCCAGCCCGAGGCGAACGGCATCCAGTAAATCATGCCGTTCCTGTTGGCGTGCAGGCGCATCGCCCACACTGCCATTCGCGTCGCCATGGCGTACAGCCGCGGCCGCTGCGCAAACCACGACCACAGCCGCAGCCCCAGCCGCTCCGTGCGTGGGCGCAGGCCGCGATCGACCTGTTTCTCGCGCAGCGTGCGCATGAGGTCGGGCAGCGGAATCTTGACCGGGCACACCACCGAGCAGGCGCCGCACAGCGTCGCCGCCTGCGGCAGGTCCAGGGCGTTTTCCAGTCCGACGTAGGCCGGCGTCAACACCGCCCCCATCGGCCCCGGGTAGACCCAGCCGTAGGAATGCCCGCCCACGGTGCGATACACCGGACAGTGGTTCATGCAGGCGCCGCAGCGGATGCAGCGCAACATGTCCTGCAACTCGGTGCCGATCAGATTGGTGCGGCCGCCATCGACAAGGATGAAAACCATGTGCTCGGGCCCCTCGACTTCACCTTCCGCGCGCGCGCCGGTAAAGAAACTCGCGTAATTGGAGATCGCCTGGCCGGTGGCCGAGCGCGGCAGGATACGCAGCAGCGTCGACAGGTCCTCCAGCGTCGGGATTACCTTCTCGATGCCGGTGATGCACACGTGCACGCGCGGCAGCGTCGTCACCATGCGCCCGTTGCCTTCGTTGGTGACGATGATGCCGGAGCCGGTCTCGGCGATGAGGAAGTTTCCCCCGGAGATGCCGAGGTCCCCGCTGAGGAAATGCGCGCGCAGCGCCTCGCGTGCCTCGCGGGTCAGCTGCGGGATGTCGCTGGTGCGCGGCGTGCCATGGTGCTGCGCGAACAGGTCGGAGACCTGGTCGCGGCTCTTGTGCACCGCCGGCGCAATGATATGCGAGGGTGCTTCGCCCGCAAGCTGGATGATGTATTCGCCCAGGTCCGTCTCGACCGGCTGCACGCCGGCGGCGGCAAGGGCCTCGTTGAGGCTCACCTCCTCGGACAGCATGGACTTGGATTTCACCGCCTTCTTGATGCCATGCTCTGCGCAAATCTCCAGCACCAGGTCGCGGGCATCCTCGACAGTCTCGGCAAACAAGACGGTGGCCCCGCGACGCGACGCTTCGCGCTCGAATTGCGCAATCCACACGTCCAGGCTGGTCAGCGAACGCTCGCGAATCGCCTTGGAGGCCTCGCGCAATTCCTCGAATGCCTGCGTCCCGTACGCGGCCACCGCATCGGCCCGCAGCTTGCCCAGGCCACCGGAGGCAAATCGCTCCAGGTTCTTCTGCAACACCGGATTGGCCATGGCATCGGCCGCACGCGCCCGGAAATGGATCGACTGGGCTTTCATGTCGCGCGCTTTGCCTTGTGGCCGGGCGCTTCGCCGGCGAGGACTTCGGCCACGTGCAGCACCCGGGTTGCATCGCCGCGCTTGCGCAGCCGCCCCTCGATGTTGAGCATGCACCCGAGGTCACCCAGTACCACGGCATCGGCACCCGAGGACACGATGCTGTCGCACTTGGCGTCGGCCATCTGCGTGGAGATATCGCCGAACTTCACCGCAAACGTGCCGCCGAAACCACAGCAGGTTTCGCACGCGATCATTTCCTTCAGGTTCACGCCGGGCAACATGGCGAGCAAATCGCGCGGCTGCGCCTTTACGCCCAGTTCACGCAAGCCGGAACAGGCATCGTGATAGGTGACGGTCCCCGCGAAGTCGCCGGGCACGCCTCGGACGCGCGCAATATTCACCAGAAAATCAGTGATCTCGTAGCTACGCTCGGACAGGGCGCGCACACGGGCCAGCATGGCCGGGCTGTCGCTGAACAACTGCGGGTAGTGCGTGCGGAGCATGCCGGCGCAAGAGCCCGAAGGGACCACCACCCACGGACAGTCTTCAAACTCGGCGATCAATTTCTCGGCAAGCGCCTTCGCGGACGCACGGTCCCCTGAGTTCCAGCCCGGCTGCCCGCAACAAGTCTGGCTCTCGGGAACCACCACGGTGCAGCCTGCGGCCTCGAGGAGGCTCAATGCGGCAAAGCCGATGTTCGGCCGCATCATATCCACCAGACAGGTGACCAGGAGGCCGACGCGCATTTGATGTTCTCGCGTGAACGGGTTGATTCGGGAGGGGCCAGTGTAGCACTGCACCGGTGCCGGCCGCCGGCCGGGCCGGACCTGCGACGGGCGGCAGTAACCACGCAAGCCCACCCGGCAGTGCACTCAACATCGCAATCAGCATTGCATCCGACATCACAATCAGCATCGTCATCGCCCGGGCCTTCGCTCGCGGCGTAGAATCCACAATACCCCATCGTCGCAGGCAGGTCCCGCGCATGCCCGAGCCGGAATCA
>CAXNGL010000353.1:0-3310 GCA_964201515.1 Burkholderiales bacterium | reverse complement strand
GAAGACATCCTGGTCACGTCGGCGGCCAAGCAGTGGGCGGGCAGGCTCGCCGGCGAGCGCTGGGCAATGGTGAGCGACCCATCGCGAATTTCACTCGCGGATGTCTATCGACAGTTCGTTTCTGCGCCAGAACAGTTGGCCAGGCTCGCCGATGCGCCGGTCGTTGCCGCGGCGCTTGGGCGCCTGGGCATTGCCATCGATGGGGCATTGGATGCGTCGCTGCGGGATTTGATCGCAGATGCGTGAAGGCAGCCGGTGTCGAGGTCAGGCCTGACTCTCAGGAGGGGGCGCCGGCGAGGATGAGGGCGATCATGCAGTACAGGCGCGTTGCGCCCATCAGGCTCTCGGAAAAGGTGGCCCAGGTCAGCGAACCCTGCGCAAGAGAGATGACCAGCCCGCCGACCACGCCGAGTGCGGCCGCCTCGGTGGCGGTGGCGACGCCGGTAGCCAAGGTGTTCGGTCACTTGCACCAGCGGCTGCACCTGATCGAACACCTGACGCCGATCCTCGATCAACGCATCGGCTTGGGTGCCAAGGTGCGCCCCGCAGCGATCACGGTGATCGGGCAGCGGATGGCGATAGCAGGGCGCCAGTCCAGGGAAACGTCGTGGCGGAGTGGCGGTACCGCGTGCGCATCGTTGGAAGATATGCCCGAAATCTGCAGCGGCTATGCTGTGTCGCTGGCGCCCATGACAATGGCTCGCTGTCGCGAGGCGTTGGCGACCGCATCCGCATCATCGCGATTCCATGTTCCACTGACCCAGTCGCCAAGGTTGCTGTGTGTCAGGTCGGCGAGGGCATGGATCCACGCGTCGTCTTCATTGAGGCAGGGGATCAGGCGGAATTCCTTGCCGCCCGCCGCGAGGAAAAGGCTCTTGCCTTCAATGCCGATTTCCTCGAGAGTTTCCAGGCAATCGGCAACAAAGCCGGGGCAGACCACGTCCACGCGGCCGGCGCCACTCCTGGCCAGTTCACTCAATACCTCGGTGGTGTAGGGTTTGAGCCACTCGGTGCGGCCAAATCGGGACTGGAAGCTGATTTGCCATCGGTCGTCCGGCAGTTGCAGTGCTTCGGCCAGCATGCGCGCGGTCTTGTGGCATTCGCAGTGGTAGGGGTCCCCGCGTTCCAATGTATAGCGCGGCAGGCCGTGGAAACTCATTAGCAGCTTGTCCGGGGCCCCGCCGGTTTGCCACTGTTTTCTGATCGAGGTGGCGAGCGCCGCAATGTAGCCCGGGTGGTCATGGAAGCTGCGCACCATGCGGAGTGCGGGCAGGTTGCGGGTACGCGCAACAAAACGCATGACTTCGTCAAATGCGGTCGCCGTCGTGCTCGCGGCGTATTGGGGGTAGAGCGGCAGGATGAGTATCCGGTCGCAGCCCCCGGTCTTGAGTGCGTCGAGCGCTCCGGAGATCGACGGTGTGCCATAGCGCATGGCCCATGCAACCCGATGAGGGGAGCGGATGCGCCCGCCGAGGAAACCGGCGAGCAATCGCGCTTGTCGCTCGGTATGTACGCGAAGGGGAGAACCGTCCGGTCCCCAGATTGCCGCGTACTTGCGCGCGGATGCCTTCGGGCGCAGGTTGAGGATGATTCCATTGAGGATCAGCCACCACAGCGCACGCGGGATCTCGACGACGCGCGGGTCGGAAAGAAACTCCTTCAGATAACGGCGAACCGCGGCAGGGGTCGGCGCATCAGGTGTCCCGAGATTGATCAGCAGGATGCCAACCTTGGGCACGGTTCCATGGCGATGTGCGGGCTCGGGGGAAAACGTCATTGAATGAATCCGGGGATGGGTGGGCTGCGCGAGCGTGTCGATAGAATTCGCGCACGGGGCCCGCTGGTGGCCTTGTCCTTGGCCGGCTAGTGGTTTGACAGGGCGCTGGACAGCAACTTGGCGGTGATGTCCACGATGGGGATGACGCGCTCGTAAGCCATGCGCGTGGGGCCGATCACGCCGACCGTGCCGATGACCTGCCCATCGACCTCATAGGGCGCGGTGACAACGCTGCACTCGTCGAGCGTGGCAATGCCCGATTCCCCGCCGATGAAGATCTGCACGCCTTGCGCGCGCGTGCTCACGTCGAGGATGCGCATCAGCAGGGTTTTTCGCTCGAACAGTTCGAACAGTTCGCGCAGGCGCGACATGTTCGACGACAATTCCGTCGAGTCGAGCAGGTTCATCTCGCCGGAGATCACGTAATTCTCCGAGGATGATTCCGACATCGCGTCATCGCTTGCCGCCAACGCCGCGTTCATCAGCCCCATCATGTTCTCGCGCAGCTGCCGCAACTCGTGCTGGATGCGGCCGCGGATCTGCTCGAAGGTCATCCCGGCATAGTTTTCATTCAGGAAGTTGGCTGCGGTGGTGAGTTCGGAAGGGGAGTAGGAACGATCCGTGAATAGAATGCGGTTCTGAACGTCGCCTTCGGCGGTGACGATGATGAGCAGCACGCGTTTTTCGGACAGGGCGAGGAATTCGATGTGGCGGAATGCCGGGCTCTTGCGTTTGGGTGCAACCACAACACCGGCGAAGTGGGTGAGTTGCGACAGCAACTGCGATGCCGAGCTGATCAGCTTCTTGGGATGTTCCGGATGCAGGTTGCCTTCGAGCTGGCTGATCTCGACCCGGTCGAGCGGCTTGATGGTGAGCAGCGTATCGACGAAGAAGCGGTAGCCGCGCGGCGTGGGAATGCGGCCGGCCGAGGTGTGGGGGCTGGCGATGAATCCCATGTCCTCGAGATCGGCCATGACATTGCGAATGGTCGCCGGAGACAGGTCGAGCCCGGAGAACCGCGACAGGGCGCGTGATCCCACTGGTTCGCCATCGGAAATGTAGCGCTCGACCAGCGTCTTCAGGAGGATTTGGGCGCGTCGATCAAGCATGATCCCATTCTAGGTAAAAAGTGCCGCGATCACAAACTGGGGTGATGGGTGATGCGGCGTGGCCCTGGAAATCTATGCTTTAATGATCCCCATGCCCGCTTTCAAGACTCTGGCCCTTTTCGGGCGCTACAACACGCGCCAGAGCGAGGAGGCCTTCGTGACCCTTGGCCGCTTCCTGCAGGATCGCGGCTGCGAGGTGCTCCTGGATGAGGACACGGCTAAGGCCTGCGGGCTGGAAGGCTTTGCCGTCGCAAACTACGCCGAAATTGGTGCTCGCGCCGACCTCGCCGTGGTTCTGGGTGGCGACGGCAGCATGCTTAATGCGGCGCGCAACCTTGCGGTGTCGGGTGTGCCGCTGGTCGGGGTGAACCAGGGCCGGCTCGGTTTCATGACTGATATTGCAGCCGATCGCATGCTGGAGATG
>CAXNGL010000352.1:0-3311 GCA_964201515.1 Burkholderiales bacterium | reverse complement strand
TCCGGCGCCGTTCTAGCTCGTTTCAGAATTTGGCGATGGTATCGATCGCATTTTTCGAAGCGCTGTCGCCACAATTGATTGTGAAAATGTTCTCTGCATCCCTATACTCGCCGGCTCGGGCCGGACGCTGCGGTCGGGATTGCCGGTGCCGGAGGGCCGTGCTCTCTCGCCCTGTCGATCCCTCAGCCTCTTTTGTTAGCGCAGTCTGTCGCGGCACCGGTATGCCGAGCCAGCGAAAGGAAAGTCATGGATCTCGCTTCACCCGTATTCTGGATTGCGGTGCTTCAGATCATCGCGATCGACATCGTGCTTGGCGGCGACAATGCCGTGGTCATTGCGATGGCCTCGCGTCGGCTGCCGAAGGAGCAGCGCAACAAGGCGATTTTCTGGGGGGTTTTCGGTGCCATCGCCCTGCGCGTGATCCTGATTTTCTTTGCCCTGCAACTGCTCAAGATTCCGTACCTCAAGATCGGCGGAGCGCTGCTCCTGCTGTGGATCGGCATCAAGCTGCTCATGCCGCAGGATGAGGGTGACCACAAGATCGATGCGAGCACCCACCTGATCGGCGCCATCAAGACCATCGTCGTGGCCGACGCGGTGATGAGCGTCGACAACGTGATCGCGATCGCCGGTGCGGCCAAGGACAGCGTCGGGCTGGTGATATTCGGCCTGGTGGTCAGCGTGCCCATCATCGTCTGGGGCAGCAAGCTGGTGCTGTCGCTGATGGATCGTTTCCCGATAGTGATTGCCGGAGGCGCCGCGCTGCTGGGCTGGATTGCCGGCGACATGGTGGTGGGCGACGTGGTGCTGATTGACTGGGTAGCCGCCAATGCGGCTTGGTTGAAGTACGGGGGGCCGGTGATCGGGGCCGCGCTGGTGGTGGCGGTCGGCAAGATGATTGCGGCGCGAGCTGCGCCGCCCGCGCTGGCACTGGTGGACCTGGCGGGTTCGGAACCGAAAGAGAAATGAGGGGGAATGCGATGCTGAATTTGCTGGTAGCGACCGACGGTTCGGAGAATGCCAACCGTGTCATCGATCATGTCATCAAGCTGGCGGCCATGTACAAGGAGCCGATGGAGGTGCACCTGCTCAACGTGCAACTCCCGCTGGCCGGCGTAAACGTGAAGATGTTCGTCGCCAAGGAGGACCTGAACGCCTACTACCACGACGAGGGCACGGCGGCACTCAAGGGTGCGCGCGACAAGCTGGAGGCTGCCCGCATCAAGCATGTGGTGCACATCGGTGTCGGCGATCCGGCTGCCGTCACCGTGCAGTATGCGCAGGACAAGGGCTGCGACGAGATTGTGGTCGGCTCGCGCGGCATGAGCAGTCTGTCCAACCTGGTCCTGGGGTCGGTGGCCTCCAAGGTGATCCATCTCGCCAAGGTGCCGGTACTGCTGGTGAAGTAGTTCGCGCAGTTCCAAGCAGTCAGCGCCACGGCGCTCACCGACCGCGTGTGGGGATGAGGCGTGGAGCGAAACTGCAAGCCGATGCGTAGGCTTGCGGCGAATAACCCCTCTATTTGACGCAATAAGTGCGGAGAATATATTGCCTTTGCGGAGAGCGAGGGTCATAATCACCGCATGAAAAGCGGAGAAAAGACCTATATCTGGCAGCAACAAGACTGGCCGCACTGGCGCTATGACGTCCAACGGTTGCTGGGGCTGCTCGGTCAGGTTCACCGCGCACAGGGCAATCTGCTCGGCCGGATGCAGGGCCTGGGCCTGGGACTGCGTGAGCAGGCCACCTTGCAGGTGTTGACCGAGGACGTAGTCAAGACCAGCGAGATCGAAGGCGAACATCTCAACCCTGACGCAGTCCGTTCCTCGATCGCCCGGCGCTTGGGCGTGGACATCGGCGCCCTGGCGCCGGCCGACCGGCACGTCGATGGTGTTGTGGACATGGTGCTGGATGCGACCACCAATCATGACCTGGCACTCACGCCGGAACGATTGTTGGGTTGGCACGCCGCGCTTTTTCCGACCGGCTATAGCGGCATGGTGCAAATTCGAGCGGGCCGCTGGCGCGACGATTCAAGCGGTCCGATGCAGGTGGTTGCCGGTCCGGTGGGCCGGCAGAAGGTGCACTTCGAGGCGCCGCCCGCCCATTTGCTGGATGCGCAGATGTCGGACCTGTTGTTGTGGTTCAACGTCGACCAGAAAGATGATCCGCTGATCAGGGCGGGGCTTGCGCATCTGTGGTTGGTGACGATCCACCCTTTCGACGATGGCAATGGTCGTATTGCGCGGGCAGTCGGGGATATGGCACTGGCTCGCGCCGATCAATCGCCGCAGCGGTTCTACAGTCTGTCGGCGCAAATCCAGCGTGACCGCAAGGACTACTATGACATGCTGGAACGTACCCAGACGATGGCGCTCGACGTAACGGACTGGCTTGAATGGTTCCTGGGTTGCCTGTTGCGCGCGATGCAGGGTGCAGAGGTGACACTGTCTGCGGTCATGGTGAAGGCGAACTTCTGGCGACGCTGGACCGGCATGCCCATGAACGAGCGGCAGATCAAGTTGCTCAACCGCCTGCTGGATGGTTTCGAGGGCAAGCTCACCAGCAGCAAGTGGGCTGCGGTTGCCAAGTGTTCCCCCGACACCGCACTGCGCGACATCAACCAGCTGGTGGCACTCGGCGTTTTGACCAAGACGCCGGAGGGTGGCCGCAGCACCGCCTACGAACTTTCGCGTTCCTGAAGGCTGCGGGGCGCAGGTGGTTGCCAGTTCGATCCCGCGATCAGCACGGCGCAAGCGGCTGAGTTGTTGCGGTATAGCCGCCCCTACGTCGCCATGTTGATCGACCAGAACAAGCTCAAGGGTGCCACAGCGTCCACTGGTGGTCATCGGCGGGTGTCACGTGCCGCCGTGCTGGACTGCAGTCTGCTGCCGAAATTCAGCGGTAGAAATACTCCGGGCTAAATTGCAGGCGCCAGCATATCTGCGCGCTGAAGCAACAAATTCCTGGCCTTTCGGCATGCCTGACCATGCCAGGCAGGGTTCAGCGAGCAGGCTCCCCACGCGCTTGCAGTTCGGTGCACCGCCTCGCTTCCAGGCTTGATAGACACTACCTTGAACTCCGCGGTGCATTCCTGCCTCGCTATCTTCAACATCAGCTTCCTCCCGTTTCGTCATCCTATCGACTTGCTCATGCAAGCCTTCGTCAGGATCCATTTACTGCGTGTGACATTGCGCGTTGAATGGATGCAACCGGTCGCGTTCGACCGGCCTTGAACGCAGGAGCCTTCCATGAATCCCGTATTGATCGCCATCATCGTCGTGCTGGTCCTCAGCATCACCGGCCTCGCC
>CAXNGL010000351.1:0-3341 GCA_964201515.1 Burkholderiales bacterium | reverse complement strand
GCTGATGTAATGAAGCACCGGGATGGCTCGATCAAGACCGAAAGCTTCGTGGATGGCGAGCGCCGCATTTTTTCGTATCGGTCCGTGTTCGATATGCCATTGACAGCCGTTGTCGCATCATCCTACATGAGTAGCCAGCAGGGTATCTTCGGAGCGGAGGCCGATGAAATGTGGCGCACGCAATACCTTGGCGCTGCAATCGTCGCGGCGATGGCCATCCTCCTGTCCTTCGCGGTGTGGTCGCGCATGCTTGAATTGAGGTTGCGGAACAGCAATGGGGTGCTAGCCGAGACGATTCGTGACATGTCCATGGTCCAAGCCGCACAGCGAACATTCGTTGCAAGCGTGTCACACGAGTTGAGGACGCCGCTGCATGGCGTTCTCGGGCACTCGCAATTGTTGTCGATGGGGCTCCCTGAAGGCCACATGCGCGAGAGTGCCCAAGCCATATTCACGAGCGCTACGGATATGCGCACCATGATAAGCCAGCTGCTTGATCTCGCCCGTGTTGAAGCAGGCAGGGAATTCCTTGAATTCCAGAGCGTGGATATTGCAGCGCTCATCAAGGAGGTATGCGTGCTGCATCGCCAGACTTGGCAGCGTGCTGGGGTTGCATTTATCATGGATTTAAAGGGCTGCGAGGGTGTCTCGATATGCACTGATGCACTGATGCACTGGCGCTCAAGCGCTGCATGCACAATCTCATCAGCAATGCCGGGAAGTTTACTCTGCAAGGTGAGATCGTCGTTCGGTGCATCCCCGTCGATGGCGGCGGGGTCAGCATCTCGGTAAAGGATACCGGGGTGGGGATTGCAGCGGAAAACATTGAAAGGATCTTTGACCACTATTCCTACCTGAGTCGTTCAGCCAAGAGCAATATCGCCGGCACCGGACTCGGGCTGTCGATTTGTCGCGCCCTCATCAAGCTAATGTCCGGCACGATCACCGTGAATTCCCATCTCGGCAAGGGATCGATCTTCACCATTACCCTCCCCAATTCACCTGCCAGCAATGCTTCGGCAGCGGTTGATTCAAAGGCGACGATTCCCGATGAAGATATTGATCGTTGACGATAACGCTGCAAATCGCGACCTCGCGGCTCGCATGCTGCGGCTTAACCCGCAAATTGCGGTAAGCGAGGCCGACAGCGGTCCTGCCTGTCTAGAGCTCGCCGCGAAGGAAAAGTTCGACATTATCCTGATGGACATTAGCATGCCGGGCATGGATGGGATCGAAACTTGCGCCCTCCTGCGGGGCTTGAAGGCTCATGCCGCAACCCGCATCATTGCCTGCACCGCGCACGCCAGTACGCGCGACGGTCGGAGCTTCCTCAGCCAAGGATTCACGAGTGTATTGACAAAACCCTTCCTGTTGGCCGAGTTGTATGAGGCCATAAAATGATGCGCCCGCGCGGGGCACGCGGCGCCGCGTGGCCGTCAACGCGCAATCGGTCGACCAGATCCTCGATGGCGTCGACACTGGCAGGCGCAACCTGCGGCTTCGGATCGGCGAGGGCGCCGCGACCCCGCGTATGCCGGGGTCCTGTACGCGCAACGTCGGCAGCGCTGCAAATAATACTGCCATATAAATTCCTAATCTTAAGCTGCACGTAGACAGTAAGAATTAATACTGACAATCTAAAAGTCTATCTTATCGTGAATGGCGGCGATCCCCGCCTTGGCGCAGGCATCATCCGCGTCGCCGCCCGGCGCGCCGGACACGCCGATCGCGCCTAGGATCGCGCCCTGCGCCTCGACCAGCATGCCGCCGCCGACGATGACCACGCGCGGCAGGTTGCGGATGCCGCTTTGCGGCCGCCCGGGCTGGGTGATGTCCAGCAGCTCGGTGGTATTGGTGCGAAAACTCACTGCCGTCCACGCCTTGCCAGATGCGGTTTCCGGTGTGTGCGCACCGGCGAAGCGGTCGCGCAGCATCACCTGCGTCACGCCGGCGCGGTCGACGACGGCCACCGCCACCTGGTGACCGGCCTTGCGGCAACTGTCGAGCGCCGCGTGCGCCGCTTCCAGGGCCGTGTCGGGGGTGAGTTGGCGCGTGTTGAAGGTGGCTTCCTGGGCGAAGGCCGCGCCGACAAACGCGAGGGCGAGGGAAAAGATGATGGATTTCATGCACTCTCCGGTGAAGGTGGGAATACTCGTTTCACTGATCGCCCGTCATCGCCTTTGACGGTTTGCGCCGTGACAAATGCTGTGTAGTTGCACGAATGGCTAAAGCCCGAGGTACCCCGCGCGCAGCGTCTCGTCGGCCATCAGTACCTTGCCGCTGCCTTCGGCGATGATGCGGCCCTGCGACAGCACATAGCTGCGGGTGGCCATGCGGAACACTTGGCCGACTTCCTGCTCCACCAGCAGCACCGGCATGCCCTCGGCGTGAATTTTCGCGATGGCGGCGAACAGTTCCTCGCGGATCTTCGGCGCCAGGCCGAGCGACGGTTCGTCGATGACGAGCAGCCTGGCCTCGAACATCAGCGCGCGTGCCGTGGCGAGCATCTGCTGCTCGCCGCCGGAGAGCGTGCCCGCCACCTGCGTGGCGCGCTCGGCAAGCCGCGGGAAGAGGGCATAGCAGCGTTCCAGCCGTTGCCCCGTGTCCGCCTTGTCGCTCGACAGATGCGCGCCGGCCATGAGGTTTTCGTGCACGGTGAGTTCGCGAAACGGCCGGCGGCGCTCAGGGCAGTGTCCGAGGCCGAGCTTGCGGATCTCGTGCGGCAGCAATGTCTCGATGCGTTGCCCGGCGAAGCTCACCTGGCCGCCGAGCACAATGTCACCCTCGGTGCCGCGCTTGGCGCGCGCCTCGTAGACGACCAGTCCGGAGATGGCGCGCAGCAGCGTGGATTTACCCGCGCCGTTGGGGCCGACCAGGCCGACGAACTCCCCGGGACCCACGGTGAGCGACACGCCGTTCAGGATCACCGCCTTGTCGTAGCTGACGGTGAGGTCCTTCACGTCGAGGAGGGGCGTTGCGCTCATTGCGTCACGCGGTCGCGCCGCTAGGTTGTGGCGAGGTAGCGCCGAGTTCGGTGCCCAGCTCGGTGCCCAAATACGCTTCGATCACCTTGGGGTCGCGCACCACTTCCGCGGGTACCCCGTCGGCGATGATTTCGCCATGGTCGACGACAATGACCCGATCGACGATGGACATCAGCTCCTTCAGCTTGTGCTCGATCATCAGCACCGCCGGGCCCTCGGAATGCAGGCGCCCGAAGCGCCCGCCCTTGTGCAGGCGCCGGATCGAGCGCGCCAGCAGCTCCGACTCGGCAGGGTTGAGGCCGCCCAGAGGCTCATCGAGCAGCAGTAACTCAGGCTCCGTGGCGATGGCGCGCGCCA
>CAXNGL010000350.1:0-3397 GCA_964201515.1 Burkholderiales bacterium | reverse complement strand
GACGAATGCCACCACCAGCACTGCGCTGGTGGCAAGGCATAGCGCCCCGATCGCTGCCAGCCACAGCGCACGCGCGATGCGTGCGCGTTCGTCCTCGAACTCCGTCGCCAGCAGTTCGAGGCGCGTGTAGACGATCTCGACGAGTGTGGCGCCGGCCCTGCGAAGGGAGTCCAGCAGGCCGGCGCTGCGGCCTGCTTCGGGGCTCATCCGCTGTCCCGGCCTAACGTCGGCTGATCAGCAGGCCGACGATCATGCCGACGGCAGCGCCGATGCCGACAGCCTTCCAGGGGTGCTCGTGCACGAAGTCATCGGTTGCACGGGCGGCTTCCTTGGCCTTGTCGACGCCGGCCTCGCTGACGCGCGCCAGCTTGACCTTGGCCACGTCCAGGCTCTCCTGAATCTTGACGCGCGCGGCGGCAACTTTCTCGCCTGCCTGCGACGCGGTTGCCTTCAAGAGTTCTTCTGCATCGGCAACAACGACCCGGAGGTCTGCGGCCAGTTTGTCCTTGGAGACTTCGGTGTTCATGTCAAACCTCACAAATGAAATTATGGAAAGAAAAATGATTGTTCAAGCAGCGGATTCTCAGGGGATGGGATTGCAGGGGGGTGAATTCCTAGCAGCCCGGCGAGTTTGGCCCGTCTATCTATGAAAGACTATAGCCTTTTCCCAGCCAAATCAACCAAGGAGCGCAAGCCAGCCGTTAGAATGTCACGGATGGCTGCACCCTATTTGGACGTGTTTCGCAGCCCGCGCATCGCCGCGGTGCTGGTGCTGGGATTTTCGTCGGGATTGCCGTTGGCCCTGACGGGAAGCACCCTGCAGGCTTGGCTGACCGTGTCGGCCATCGACATCAAGACCATTGCCTGGTTTTCCTGGATCGGGCTGCCGTATGCGCTGAAATTCCTCTGGTCGCCGCTGATGGATCGCTACGCGCCGCCGCTCCTCGGCCGGCGACGTGGCTGGATGATCCTGACCCAGTTCGGACTGATTGCCGGCATCGCCGCCATGGCGGTGTCGCCGCCGGGCGACGCGTTGTGGCTGTTGGGGCTGGCAGCGCTGTGGGTGGCGTTCATGTCGGCGTCGCAGGACGTGGTGATCGACGCCTATCGCACCGATGTGCTGAATGCCTCGGAGCGCGGCGCCGGGGCGGCCGTGGGGGTGCTCGGTTACCGCATGGCCATGCTGGCCTCCGGGGCACTGGCGCTGGTGCTGGGCGACCAGATCGGCTGGCAGACCACCTACTTCATCATGGCGGCCTTGATGCTGGTGGGTACGGCGACGGCCTGGCTGGCGCCCGAGCCCGTGGTGCCGGCCGGTGTGCCGCGCACGCTGGGTGAAGCCATCACCAAGCCGCTGGCGGACCTCTTCACCCGCCCCGGCGCCCTGAGCCTGCTGGCACTGGTGCTGCTCTACAAGTTCGGCGATGCCCTGGCGGGCACGCTGACCACGGCCTTCCTGATTCGCGGCGTCGGCTTCACGCCGACTGATGTCGGCGTGGTAAACAAGGGCCTCGGCCTGGCCTCGCTGCTGATCGGTGCGCTGGCGGGCGGCATGCTGCTGTCGCGTATGAGTCTCTATCGCGCGCTGTTCATCTTCGGCGTGCTGCAGGCGGTCTCCAACCTGTCGTTTGCCTGGCTGGCCTGGGCCGGCAAGAGCTACCCGCTGCTGGTGTTCGCCGTCGGCTTCGAGAACCTCGCCAGTGGCATGGGCACGGCAGCCTTTGTCGCCTTTGCCATGGCACTGTGCAACCACTCCTTCAGCGCCACGCAATACGCGCTCTTGTCGGCGATTGCGTCACTGGGTCGCATCCTGTTCGGCCCCATGGCCGGGCAGATGGTGGAGTCGCTGGGCTGGGACGGATTCTTCGTGCTGACCTTCGTTGCCGCGTTGCCCGGGCTGGTGCTGGTGTGGTGGATGCGCGAGCGCATCAGCGAGGTCGAACGTGTCGCGGCGCCGGCAGTGGCAGGCGCTCCGGCGACTTCATAGTCGTCGCTTTTCTGTCACGGTGCAGGTCGTGAAATACCGAGAGTTCCCAGGGCCGGATCGCCACCAGCATGCTCATACCCTTGCGGTCGGCGAAGCCCAGCCGGCTGTCCTCGCGATGCAGTTCACCCAGTTCGTGCGCCACGCGCTTGAGCCGCGCGATCATGGCGGCGGCTGATTTGCCGGACAGCCTTCCGGTGACGAGCAGCATCAGTTCGTCGGGACGGTCGAAGCGGGATCGGAAATAGTCGTTCTGCGCCTGGGCCTTGAAGTATTCCTGCATCGGTCCGTCCGGCAGCCAGGTGAAGGCGCGCGCCAGCAGCAGCTTGATGCGGTTGCCGGGCAAGAGGCGGATGATGCCGAGGCGATCGAGCTTCACCAGCAGGCGTGTGCACTCGGGCTCGGCGAGCGCATAGGCCCGTGTGATCTGCTCCGCAGTCCAGCCGTTCATCGCGCACAGCGCCACCAGCATCAGCTTGCGGTCGCCCACGATGTCGCGCTCCTGCGCCGTGCTCAGCTTGGCGAGCAGGTACTCCTTCTGTTCCAGTGAGCGCGCCAGCTCGGGCAGGTCGACGTCGGCGAGATCGCACAGCAGGTCAAAGCGCTTCAGCGTGAAATCCTGCGACGAGAACATGCGCTTGATGCTGGGCTCGCTCATCCCCAGCGCCTTCGCGGCCGCGGCATAGGTGATGCCTTTTGCCTTAAGCGCGCGCTTCAAGGCCTCCACCAGTGCTGCGCTCTGAGCCATCGTTCTCTCCTCCGAGGGTTGCCCGTCCGGGCCAAAAGTATCACCCGGCGATACCAAAGGTCAAAGCAGGCGAGACGATCGATGCCGTGCTGTGCATCACCGAGTACAGGCGCAATCATTGCCCCGCTTGACCGTCAAACATCAAATCGAACGGGGGAGAAGAAAAATGCAACAGTCAGAGACGCTCTACATGTCGGAAATCACTTTGTGCGCCGGTGTCACGGTCGGACGCGCGGACTGCGATCCCTGGAACCTGCGCCGCAGCACTGCATCGGCGCAGGCCAGCCGGCTGGTGATCCTGTCGGCAGATGCACCGGAGTGGGCCATGGTGGCGTTGCGGCCGAACGCCGGGCCGCAGGGCGCGATGGGAGCGTTGCGGTAGCGGGCAGGCTTCGCCTGACGGCGAGTGACGTTCTGTTGGACAAAGTTAATTTCGCCTGACGGTGATCTGTTTGAACTTCTGAGTTTCGCCTTTCGGCGAGTTACTTCTTTTGCTTCGCCAAAAGAAGTAACCAAGAAAAGGCGACCCCGGAGGGGACGGTTTCGGCGCTCAGTTTCCAACTGATCGCTGAAACTGCCCTGCGATGCTCGTCATCGCTGGCGGCTGCGGAACTCGGTCGCTGCGCTCCCTCAGACAGTCCTCGCCGAAACCCCAGCGCTGCCTG
>CAXNGL010000349.1:0-3403 GCA_964201515.1 Burkholderiales bacterium | reverse complement strand
GAAGCATTATTTGAACGTGTCCTTGTTGGCAGCCTTGGAGCGCGCCTCTTCCAAGGCAATGACGTTGCGCTTGACCAGATCCTGAAGGTCCTGGTCAAGCGTCTTCATGCCGTACTGCTGGCCGGTCTGGATGGCCGAATACATCTGCGCGATCTTGGCCTCGCGAATGAGGTTGTTGATGGCCGGCGTGCCGATCATGATCTCGTGCGCCGCCACGCGGCCGCTGCCATCCTTGGTGCGCAGCAGCGTCTGCGAAATGATCGCCTTCAGCGACGTGGAGATCATGGCCCGTATCATGTCTTTTTCCGCCGCCGGGAACACGTCGACGATCCGGTCGATGGTCTTGGCCGCGGAAGACGTGTGCAAGGTGCCGAACACCAGGTGGCCGGTCTCGGCGCCCGACAGGGCGAGGCGGATGGTCTCCAGGTCGCGCATCTCGCCGACCAGGATGACGTCCGGGTCTTCGCGCAGCGCGGATCGCAAGGCATTGTTGAACGACAGCGTGTGCGGGCCCACCTCGCGCTGGTTGATCAGGCACTTCTTGGATTCATGCACGAACTCGATCGGGTCCTCGATGGTGAGGATGTGGCCTTCCTCGACGTTGTTCTTGTGGTCCACCATGGCCGCCAGCGTGGTCGACTTTCCCGAGCCAGTCGGCCCGGTGACGAGCACCACGCCGCGCGGCTGGTCGGAAATCTCCTTGAATATCATCGGCGCCTTGAGATCTTCCAGCGACAGGATCTTGGAGGGGATGGTCCGCAGCACCGCGGCGGCGCCGCGATTCTGCACGAAGGCGTTGACGCGAAAACGCGCCAGACCCGGGATGGCGAACGAGAAATCGCACTCCAGCGTTTCTTCATAGTGCTTGCGCTGGCCGTCGTTCATGATGTCGTAAATCATGCCGTGGACATCCTTGTGGTCCATGGCAGGCAGGTTGATGCGCTTCATGTGGCCATGCACGCGAATCATGGGCGGCACGCCAGCCGACAGGTGCAAGTCGGAAGCTTTGTTCTTGACCACGAAGGCCAGCAGTTCGGAGATGTCCATATATAATTGCCTCGCTGATTGATGATGCCGTTGCGGCTGGATTAGCGATGACAGCGAATCGACCGGCTTCGCAGGAGGCCTCGCACCGCCCAGTGTGCCAGAGACCGCTTGTAAATCTTTGTTGTTTCAGGATTATGGCAACAATCCCGACTGGCTTGCAAGCAAAGATACACGCTGTACGCGGGCGCATTGTGCAAGCCTGCGACGCTGCGCATCGGTCGGCGGATTCGGTGCGCCTGCTCGCGGCGAGCAAGACTTTTGCCGCTGAGCGCGTGCGCGAAGCCGCCGCCGCAGGCCAACGCGACTTTGGCGAGAATTATGTGCAGGAGGGCGTAGAAAAGATCGATGCAACCCGCGATCTGCCCCTGATATGGCACTTTATCGGCCCGATTCAGAGCAACAAGACGCGCCCCATCGCCGAATGCTTCGACTGGGTGCATTCGGTGGACCGCGAGAAAATCGCCCGCAGACTCTCCGAGCAACGACCCGCCGGGCATCAACCGCTGCAAATCTGCATTGAAGTCAACGTCAGCGGCGAGGCGAGCAAAAGTGGCGTTGCACCTGCCGACCTCCTCGCCCTCGCGCAAAGCATCGCCGGGCTGCCCGGACTCCGGTTGCGCGGGCTGATGGCAATACCCGAGCCTACCGGCGACATGGCGCGGCAACGACGCCGCTTTGCGCAATTGCGTGCGCTTTTGCAAGAACTTCAGGCCAAGCTGGCGCAACGGGGCGCGTTGCTCGATACTTTGTCCATGGGCATGTCGGCCGATCTTGAGGCGGCGATCGCCGAAGGCGCGACGATGGTGCGCGTGGGTACGGCGATATTTGGAGGGCGGGCAAAGACATGAGTGAGCATTTTTTTGGGGCCGCCAAATGAACATCACATTTATCGGCGGCGGGAATATGGCACAGGCCATCATTGGTGGCCTGAAGGCGGACGGCTTCAACGCCGCCGACATCGGCGTGGTAGAGCCGGTGGCCGAGCAGCGCACGCGGCTGACGGCACAGTTCGGTGTGAAGGTCTGCGCCACGCCCGCCGAGGCAGTACCGCTGGGCAATATGGTGGTGATGGCGGTCAAGCCGCAGCAGATGCGCGAAGCCGCCGCCGCCGTGGCGCCACACCTGGCAAGCAACGCACTGGTGCTGTCCATTGCCGCCGGTATCCGCATCGACGACCTTTCGCGCTGGCTGGGCGGGCATGCGCTCGTCGCGCGCTGCATGCCCAACACGCCGGCGCTGATCGGCGCCGGCATGACGGCGGCCTGCGCGACGGCATCGGTGAGCGCCGCGCAACGCGCGGATGTCGACCGTGTGCTGGCGGCCATGGGCAAATCGATCTGGGTGGAGAAGGAGGCGCTGCTCGATCCGGTCACCGCCATCTCGGGCAGCGGACCAGCCTACGTGTTCTATTTCATCGAGTCCCTGGAATCCTCGGCGAGGGAACTTGGCCTCGCGCCCGCTGATGCTCGGCTGCTGGCGCTGGAAACCTTTCTTGGCGCGGCAAAGCTTGCCGCAAGCTCGACCGATGACCCGGCCACGCTGCGCGCCAAGGTCACCTCCAGGGGCGGCACCACCGAAGCGGCGCTGGCTTCCATGGAGGCCAGCGGCGTGAAAGCGGCCATCGCCACGGCCACGCGCGCCGCCAACGCGCGCTCCATCGAACTCGGCGAGGAGTTGGGCCAGGAGCCGCCGGGTAAAGGGCCGGGAAAGGACTGACATGCTCTCCCAGATCGGCACCCTCCTCATCGACTCGCTGGGCAGCCTGTTTGTCTACGTGCTGCTGCTGCGCTTTCACATGCAGTGGCTGCGCGCGCCGTTTCGCAATCCCATCGGCGAATTCGTCGCGGCGCTGACCAACTGGCTGGTGGTGCCGGTGCGCCGTGTGGTGCCGGGCCTGTTTGGCCTGGATCTCGCCACGCTGTTCCTTGCCTGGCTGGCGCAGGCGCTGGTGATGGCGCTGCTGATGTCCCTGCGCGGCTACGCCTTCGCCAGTGCCCCGGGCACGGCCTTCCTGGTGCTGGCCGCCATCTCGGCCATCGAACTGGCGCGCATGTCGGTGAGCCTGCTGATCGGCGCCGCCATCCTGCAGGCCGTGCTCAGCTTCGTCGGGCCGCATTCACCGCTCGCCCCCGTGCTCGACATGCTGACACGCCGCTTTTATGCGCCATTCCGCCGCTTCATCCCGCCCATCGGCAGCATCGACCTGTCGCCCCTGTTCCTCGTCATCGCCGCGCAAATCGTCATCATCATGCTGGAGTGGCTACGACGCCTGGTGGCATCGCCGTTTTGACACCGCATTGAGCTGGTACCGCAAGGTGGAGGGCGGCTGGATGCTGGACCTGCACATCCAGCCCGG
>CAXNGL010000348.1:0-3405 GCA_964201515.1 Burkholderiales bacterium | reverse complement strand
TCTCCAGCGGCAACAACGTCGGGCCGGTGCAGGACATGACCCGGCGCTGCATCAGCATCCACCTCGACCCTGGATGCGAGGTCCCGGCAGCGCGCAGTTTCACGCGGCCTGAGCTGGTGCACGATGTGCTGCTTGAGCGTGGCCGCTATGTAGCTGCGGCATTGACCATCGTGCGCGCGTGGATCGTGGCCGACAGGCCCAAGGCCGATTGCAAGTCGATGGCGGGTTACGGTGACTGGTCCGATCTGTGTCGCCAACCGCTGCTCTGGCTGGGCCTCGCCGACGCCACCGAATCCGTTTTCGAGGCAATGGCCGAAGACCCGGATCGTGAAACACTGGATCGCCTGCTGACTGGCTGGCAATCGGCATTCGGCAGGACGGCGGCGATGGTGCGCGATGCCATTCGGGCATCCGCATTCGGCGACGAGCACGCGGAACTGCGCGAAGTGCTGCACGACATTGCGGACGAACGCGGCGAGATCAACCGTCGCCGCCTGGGATGGTGGATCAGGCGCCATGCCGGCCGCATCGTCGATGGCCGGCGCTTTGTACGCGCCAGCGGCAACCGTTCAGCGGAAGCCTGGCAGGTGGAATCGCCAGCGTTGGTTATGCCGGTTTCATCGGTTTCCGGCGCGCCGAGAGCGGAAAGTGTCGGCGGCACCGTTGACGCCGCCGATGCCTACGCCCGCACCAGTCGCGGCGAATGAGCAAAGCGGCCGGGCAGCCCTATGAGTAAGCGCCACCCGAACCCGCGTCTCGCCAAGATCCACCGGAACTACACCGTGGAAGACGTTGCCAGCGTGTTTGCCGTTCACCGCAATACCGTGCGGGAGTGGGTCAAACGCGGACTCCCGACCAGCGACGACCGGCGCCCGATGCTGATTCTCGGGGCTGACCTGGTTGCCTTCCTGCGTGCGCGGCGGGTGAAGAACAAGCGCACCTGCGAGCCGGGGGAAATGTATTGCATGCGCTGCCGCGCGCCGCGGGCGCCGGCCGGCGACATGGCGGACTACCTGCCCGTGACCGCGACGCTGGGGAACCTGATCGGCATGTGCCCAGCGTGCGAAGCGATGATGTACCGGCGCGTCAGTCTGGCCAAACTGAAGCAGGTTCGCGGGAAATTGGACATCACGCTGCCGCAAGCACTGCCACACATAGACGAGAGCGCCGAGCCCTCCGTGAACAGTGACTTGGGATAGGGAGCACCAGACCATGACAACGCACAACGCCGACAACGAGCGGATCAAGCGCCGCTACTTCGCGTATCTGAAGGAAGCCAAGCGCCATAGCGAACCCACGGTGGACGCAGTGGCTAAGGCGCTGGCGAGATTCGAGGTCGATACAGCCGACAACAAGGGGCGGCCCCGCGATTTCAAGGCGTTTCACTTCCAGCAGGCCATAGCATTCAAAAAGCACCTGGCCGAGCAAAAAGCGCAGCGGTCCGGGGAGAAGCTGAGCAAGGCAACCTTGAATGCCACCCTGGCCCATATCAAAAAGTTCTTCCACTGGCTTGCTGGGCAACCGAGCTACAAGTCGCGTCTTCAATATTCCGACGCGGACTATTTCAACCTGTCGGAAAAGGATGTGCGCGTAGCGACGGCCAGGCGCGAGCAGGTGGGGCCTACCGTGGAACAGGTGAAGCACGTCATCGCCATGATGCCGGCCGAAAGCGCCATCCAGCGCCGCGACCGCGCCCTCGTCGCGTTCACGCTGCTGACCGGCGCACGGGACAGTGCCATTGCCTCGATGAAGTTGAAACACGTCAACCTCGCCGCCGGCTGCGTCGAGCAGGATGCCCGCGAGGTCCAGACCAAGTTCAGCAAGACCTTTACCACGTACTTCTTTCCCGTCGGGGATGAGATTCAGCGGATTGTGGCGGAGTGGGTGGCGTTTCTGCGGGAGGAAATGTTGTGGGGCAATGACGATCCGCTGTTTCCGGCAACGCGCATTGCACTGGGGGACTCTCGGCAGTTTGAAGCGGTGGGGCTGGAAAGGGCGCACTGGCGCAGCGCCGCGAGAATCCGCACTGTCTTTCAGGGCGCCTTCGCCAGCGCCAACCTGCCCTACTTCAACCCGCACAGCTTCAGGAACACGCTCGTCCGGCTCGGCCAGACGGTCTGCCAGACCCCAGAAGATTTCAAGGCGTGGAGCCAGAACCTTGGGCACGACAAGGTGCTTACGACGTTTCTGAGCTATGGACAGGTCGAGAGTCCACGGCAGGGGGAGATCATTCGCGGGCTGGGGACACCGCAGGTCGCGGGGCAGGCGGATGTGAGTGAGCTGGCTAAGGCGCTGGTGCGGGAGATGCGAGGGGCAGGGACGCCGGTCAAATGAAAACCACGCGCCCTGGGCGCACAAGAATCAACAGGATCGTCCTTCGGAGTTCAACGTTTCTCATTGAAAAACCCAATCTCGTCCAAGAAATCTGTAGAACCATCGACGAGGTTACGTTGACCAGGCTGTGGTTCATTCTCTCGTTCGACATCTGGCGTCGGCAGCATTCCGCCACGAATAATCTCGATGAGATTTGTCTGGCGCATCGATGCGTGAAAGCTAGACGCTGGACGCCGACCGGACCATGCGAGCAAACAGTCAACGGAAGCCCCCGCGATTAAATCCGCTACTTGCAGTTGTGGCAGCGCTGCAGAATTGCCAAAGTCGAGTTCCGAAACACGCAGGGGTAACTCAGCTTGGCGATTGCCATAGCCGATCTTTCGGGGTGCCGCCGGGGTCATCATTTTTCTCAAATGTGATTCGCTGAGTTTGAGCGGCTTTGATCGATCATGCGTTACGTGTAGTTGACCTGGATGCTGGGCCATCCATTCATTGATGAGATTGATGAACAGATCGACTGCTGGGTCAAAGACCGGATAGTGGCCGAGATAGTGATCGAACACCCCAATGAATTCGCTCAGCCTGCCACGCGCAAGCAGCAATCCAGTGGCGAAATCTCGGTCCTTTGGCGTTGCGGCGTTCGCCGCTGCGAGGATTACCCGATCGAAGTTCTGATACGCGGCGGGGCTACGCTCGCGCATCGCTCTAAGGGAGGCGCGGAGAACGCGATCCCAATGGCCATCTGGCAATATCGTCTTGCCTGCGTAATACCAGACGTTGACTAAGCCGACGTGCCCGTCCCCCGCGTAGAGGTCCGCTCCCATCTCGTGTAAGGGCGGTTCAATCAGCTTGTCCACGATATGGGTTATGAGGTAGTAGCGCTTGTCAGCAACCATCGCTTTTGCCACTGAGGCAACGATTGCCGGAGACGAAAAGAAGTTCAGGATTGCTTGTTGGCCTTTGGCTGTTCCTTTGAGACGGGAGTACTTGGCTTCGGCCTGCCCCTGCCGTAGCAGCGGTGCGATTAGCGCCTCGCAATGGGTTGCTTCTAGGCAGGTAGATGCGAGTGCA
>CAXNGL010000347.1:0-3448 GCA_964201515.1 Burkholderiales bacterium | reverse complement strand
GGGAGGCTTGCATCGTGCAGCCAAGCCGTCGGTCAATTTCTTGTCTAGTTCCGGCATGGCGCTCAATCCCCTCATAACAATGTCTACAGAAATGTATCCACTGGTGTATCCACGGAATGTAATAACACAGGACAACGGGAACTAACAGGTATTTCTATATATCTGATTACGCTTTATTATTTTTGTAAGGTCATGATCCGTAGACCCTATTTTACTGACTGTTAATCCGCAGGTCCCAGGTTCGAGCCCTGGTCGGGGAGCCAAATATTAAAGGGCCTATGGGAATTCCCGTAGGCCCTTTGCCTTTCTCCGGGAGCCCAGCGATGCACGCATCACCCATTCTTCAGTACCTGCGCAAGCACGGTCAACGCCTAGACTCCGAGATTGCCGCAGCGACCGGCATTCCGCTTCCCACGGTGCGAACGTCCCTGTTCGACCTGTCTGCCCGCGGCGAAGTCTCGAAGTGCAACGTCACGCGGTTCACTAATGGCAAGCCGTTCGAAGGGATCCTGTGTCGAATTGCGGGAACGATTCCACCCAAGGCGCCAGGTCCCAAGCCGAAAAGCTAGCGTGCCGCCTGGTCACAGGTCGCGGATTCAACAATAATTCCACTCTGCGCATACCAGCCCCAGATGCGCGGATTCCCGAAAACCCTGTTCTACGGCTGGCACATCGTCATTGCCGGCGGCCTCATCAATGCCCTGGTGTGGGGCTTCCTGCACCAGTCTTTCGGTGCCTATTTCGCCATGCTGTCCGAGGAGCGCGGCTGGAGCAAGACGGCGCTGTCCGGTGCCGCAGCCATACAGCCGCTGGAGGGCGCAATTCTCGGCCCGATCCTCGGCTGGCTCATGGACCGCTTTGGCCCCAAGCGCCTGATCCGGGCCGGCGTGATCATGTTTGGCGTCGGCTTCATGCTGCTCAGCCAGATCGATACGTTGCCCCAGGTGTATGCCGCCTTCCTGCTGATCGCGCTGGGAGCCAGCCTTTGCGGGTACATGCCCATGACTGTGGTGATCATCCACTGGTTCGAGAAGAGCCGTACGCGGGCGTTATCGGCAGTCACGCTCGGCGGCACCCTGGGCGGAGTGCTCGTGCCGGCGCTGGCCTGGTCAATGCAAACCCATGGCTGGCGAGCCACGGCATTTGCCTCGGGCGTCATCACCATGCTCCTGGCGTGGCCGCTCACAGGGATCATCCGTAACCGCCCGGAGGATCATGGCGACACGGTGGATGGCCTGCCGCCGGCACCCGTGTCATCTGCGCAAGCCGTGGTAACGCCATCGCATCAGCAAGGCCACACGGCGCGCGAGGCCCTGCGAACCGCTGCCTTCTGGCTGATCTCGCTGGGGCACGGCTTTGCGCTACTCGCCGTCGTCGCCGTCAACGTGCACGCAATCACCCATATGCGGGAGAGCCTTGGCTACGAGATTGCGGAGGCGGCGATCTTCTTCGCTGTGATGCTGGTCTTCCAGTTTCTCGGGACTGCCCTGGGAATGCTGATCGGCGACCGCTACGACAAGCGGTACATTGCAACGGCCTGCATGCTGGCGCACATGGTGGGCCTGCTGTTTCTTGCCTATGCCACCGGACCCGTCATGCTGGTGGCCTTTGGCGTGCTGCACGGGATTGCGTGGGGACTGCGAGGCCCCTTGATGGCAGCCATGCGCGCCGACTATTTCGGCCGGCGCGAGATCGGCATGATCATCGGCCTGTCGGCCCTGATCTACGTCCTCGGTCAGGTCGGAGGCCCGTTGTTGGCGGGCGCCCTTGCCGACCTGACCGGAAACTACCGCATGGCATTTACCGTGATCGCGATGCTGGTGGGTGCAGCGGCGCTGTTCTTCATGATACTGAGGCGATCCCCAGTGGCCGGGCAGGCCACTGTCCACTAATGACGTTCGCACGGTTACTCCGTAAAGCCGTACTATCGCTTTGCGCTGAGCCACCGCGTTCGGATGTGGCCGCCTGCTCGAAGAACATTGGCAGAAAGGCAAGCCCGTGATTCATACCGGAACGAGAGGACGACTCGAAGACTATCGACTGCTCACGGGGCAGGGGCGATTCGCTTCCGACTGGAACTTTCCAGATCAGGCGCATGCCGCTTTCCTGCGCTCCGACCGGGCGCACGCCGATATCGTGGCAATCGACACCAAAGCGGCGTTGGCGCTGCCTGGCGTGTTGGCGGTTTTTACCAGCGCCGACGTCAAGGCCGCCGGGTTCGGGCCCATACCCGCAATGAGTCCTGGCCCAGGCCGCGATGGCCAGGAAATGAAGAAGGCTTTCAAAACCATACTTGCAGAGGACCGCGTGCGCTTCGTTGGCGAGTGCGTCGCCTGCGTTGTTGCAGTGTCGCCCACGGTGGCCCAGGATGCCACCGAGCTCATCAAAATTGATTACGCAGAGTTGCCAGTAG
Source organism: Burkholderiales bacterium (assembly GCA_964201515.1). Classification (GTDB taxonomy): domain Bacteria; phylum Pseudomonadota; class Gammaproteobacteria; order Burkholderiales; family SG8-39; genus CAIYPG01. Next base: position 1,035 of record CAXNGL010000347.1, on the reverse strand, counting down.
TCACCATCGCGGCAGATGCGTTGCTGCCGGGCGCACCGCAACTGCATGCCATAGCGCCGGACAACCTGGTCCTGGATTATGCAATCGGGGATGAAATCAAGACGCAAGCTGCATTCTCCACCGCGGCTCGCGTGGTGAAGCTCACGGTGGATAACACCCGGGTGGTTTGCAATCCCATGGAACCGCGCTCCTGTACCGCCACCTATGATTCGACAACCGATCTCCATACGCTCTACTGCTGCAGCCAGGGCGTGAGGAACCAGAGAGGACAGCTGGGATTGATCACCGGAATCCCTGACGAAAAGCTGGAGGTTGTCGCGGCCGATGTCGGCGGCGGATTTGGCGTACGTTCCAGCGTATATCCTGAGTATTGCGCCGTGCTCCTTGCCGCAAAGACGCTTGGTCGGCCGGTCAAGTGGACAAGCACGCGCTCAGAGCTTTTTCTCGCCGATGACCAGGCTCGCGACACCATAGTCGCCGGCGAAGTGGCGCTGGACGCCTCGGCGCGGATACTCGCCATGCGCTTTTCCTTCACCTCCAATCTCGGCGCCTATATTTCTCTGAGTGGCGCCTTCGTACCGACAAAAAGCACTTTGATGTGCATCGCCGGGGAGTACGACGTCCCGGTGCTCTATGCCCGGGTAAAGCTGGCGCTGACGAACACATCGCCAACCGCCGCTTATCGTGGCGCCGGACGCCCGATTACCTCCCACATCCTGGAGCGCCTTATCGACCAGGCCGCGTACGAGACCGGCATTGATCCGGTGGAACTACGCCGCCGCAATCTGGTGAAGCGGGACATGTTTCCCTATACCGCCGCGAATGGCACGGTATACGACTGCGGCGATTTCGAAGGCGTTCTGGAAAAGGCCCTGGAAATGGCCGACTGGATTGGCTTCGCAGAGCGCCGCAAAGACTCGGCGCGGCGAGGAAAGCTGCGAGGGCGAGGTATCGCCACCTTCATCGAAGGCACCGGCGCGGGCTTCGCCCCCACGGATGAAGTCCAGCTACAGTTCGATGCCGATGGGAACATCG
>CAXNGL010000346.1:0-3496 GCA_964201515.1 Burkholderiales bacterium | reverse complement strand
GTTACCACGGCTTCACCTTCCATGCTGCACCCGAGGTCACGCTGGAAGACGACCTGGTGCGCCGCGATCTCACCATCAATGCCATGGCGCGCACCGAAAACGATAAAAGCGGAGACGGTCGCCTGATCGACCCGTTCGGCGGCGAGCGTGACCTGCGCGCGGGCATCCTGCGCCATGTCAGCCCGGCCTTCATCGAGGACCCGGTGCGCATCCTGCGCGTGGCGCGCTTTACCGCGCGCTTCGGGTTTTCCATCGCATCCGAAACCCTGGCGCTGATGCGCCACATGGTGGATGACGGCGAGGCCGATGCGCTGGTGCCCGAGCGCGTATGGCAGGAGTTCTCCAAGGGATTGATGGAACGCGAGCCCGAGCGCATGTTCCACGCGCTGGCCGCCTGCGGCCTGCTGGCGCGCATGTTGCCGGAGCTCGATCTCGAGTTCGATGCCTCGGGCGAGATCCCGCGCAATGCCGCCACGCGCCGCATCATGGGCGGGCTGCGCCATGCCGTGCGGGAGCAGTTGCCGCTGGAGGCGCGCTTCGGGCTGCTCGCGCTGGAACTCAAGTCGAAGCCCGATGACCCCCAGCGGCCGGTCCAACAATCGGGCCCCCAGGACATGCAGGCCATTACCGAACGGCTGCGCGCGCCCACCGAATGCCGGGATGCCGCCATGCTGGCGGCCCGCCACGCGCATGAGGTGCCAGCCATTGCGGGCGCCACGGCTGATGCGCAGCTGGCGCTGCTCGAGGCGGGCGACGCCTTTCGCCGGCCCGGCCGGTTGCGTGTGCTCCTGGCGCTGTGCGAATGCGCGCGCGTGGGCGATCTTGGCTGGGCGGATATACCCTATCCGCCGCGGGTGGCCCTGGAGCGGGCGCTGGTCGCCGCGCGCAGCGTGAACGCCGCCGAGGTGGCGCGTGCGCACCCGGGGGACGTTGCACCGGCATTGCGAAACGCGCGAGCGAATGCCATCCGCGCCTGCAGCGCAGCTGCGCTGCAGGCTTCGGCATCGCATGCGATGCCGAAGCCGAAGGTCGCCCGCTCCCGGCCACGAAAAGCAGCCCGCCCGCGCGCACCTGCGGCCACACGCCAGCGGCAGTCCCTGCGCTGATCAACCACCGACCCTCCGGAGAACCTTCTTGCGCACTGGCGCCTCGCAACTGATGTCATCGCTGGTCCACAATATCGTGGCGGGGTTTCGCCTTGGACTGTTCCTTCCGGTGACGCCGGCACAGTTTCGCATCGGCCCGGTCCCATTTGTGGCGCTGGTGTTTTTCAATGCACTGGCGTGGATCGCCGGCAGCGCGGGGCGGCAGGGCTTCGGCGGGCATTTCAACGCCGCTGCCGTGCCGGTGATGCTGGCCAGCATCTGCCTGTTGCTGCTGGCCTGCCTGGTGGTATCCCGCCTGTTGCGCAACGAGGCGTTGCTGGCGGCCTTCGCAGTCCTGCTGGTGTCCACCGACCTGCTGTTCGAGATCGCCGGGTCGATCATCTATTTTTCCCTCGAGCGAGAATGGCTTCCCCAGTTGCCCTACATGCAACTGGGTCTGTATGTCGCGTACGTGGCGTGGGCCGCGGCGAGTGCGGTGCGCGCGCAGCTTGTTCTCGTGCCATGGGGCGCGCGCGGGTCGTGGCCTGCGGCTGCGGTCATGGTGGCCGTGGTGCTGGCCTTTGCCTATGTGCCCCGCGACGAGCCCTGGCTCGTCGATGCCGTGGAGGATGACGCGCCGCCGGAAATCCTGCGTGAAGACGTGTTCCACGCACAGGGTGCGATGCTCGCGCGGGAACTCGCGCGCCTCGAACAACAGCGACCGGGCGTGGAGGATATCTACTTCCTCGGCGTGGCGTCCTACGCGCTGCAGGATACCTTCGCGCGCGAGCTGGGCACGGTCAGGGACCTGATGGACCGCAGCTTCGATACGCGGGGGCGCTCGCTCGCGCTGGTGAACCATCCCGCCTCCGCGGCCATCCTCCCGATTGCCAGCGCCACCAACCTGCGCGCGGCGCTCGCGCAGTTCGGCGAGACGATGAACGTGGAAGAGGACGTGTTGTTTCTCTACATCACCACGCATGGTTCTGCCAACCATGAACTGGCGTTCGCCTGGCCGCCGCTGCAACTGCAACAGGTGAACCCGACCCTGCTTTCGCGCATGCTGGCCGACAGCGGCATCAAGTGGCGCGTGATCGTCCTCTCGGCCTGTTATTCGGGCGGCTTCATCGAGGCGCTGCGCGACGCCAATACCATGGTGATCACGGCCTCCGATGCGACGCACACCTCGTTCGGGTGCGAAGCGGGCAGCGAGGCGACCTGGTTCGGGCAGGCCTTCTTCGACGAGGCCCTGCGCGAGCAGGCGACCAACCGCAGGTATTCGCTGGAGGCGGCGTTCCAGCGCGCCCGGGAGACGGTGGCGACGCGCGAGAAGGCGGCGGGCTTCGAGCCCTCCAATCCGCAAATGGTGGTGGGCGAGGCGCTCAAGGGCAAGCTGCGCGCGCTCGAGGCCCGCCTTGCCGCGCAACCGGCGCCAGTGTCCGTTCCGGCGGCACCGCAGGTGCAGGCATCACTGGTTGCGCCGGGCATCAAGCAGCAGGACTCCCGGCCACTCCCCTGGTAATTCGCGCGTTCACGCATATGCGTCAACGCAGTGGCTGGCCCGGGCGTTTTGCAGGAAGGCATGCCCCGGCGGCGGTTTGCGTTGGCTTGTCGGCGCCAAGCCTGCCGATCTCTGGAAAGGGTCCCATGCTATTGAGCGGATGGCGCCGGTCCGGCGCAGTCGTGTTGGCCATGTGGGCGACGGCCATGTGCCTGCTCGTCTCGCCAATGGCGCGCGCCACGGAAAGCGCCGCCATGCGCGCCGCGCCCGTCGAGCCTGCGAAGCGCCCGCGCGCAGCCAAGGGGCAGGGCGAGCGCCTGCGTCGTGCCGACCTCGACCATGACGGCTATCTCTCGCGTGCCGAGGTGCAGCACGCATTGCCGCGTCTGGCAATGCACTTCGATGCCATCGACGCCAATCGCGACGGCAAGTTGTCGGCGCAGGAAATCCGCAATTTCGGTCGCTCCAAAGGGGCAGCGCGCGTCGCCGGCAGTGCCGGCCCGGGCCGGGCGGGCGCGCCGGCGCTGCGCGGCGACGCTGCGTTCATCGCCGCCGATGCGGACGGCGATGGACAGCTCAGCCGGGCCGAGGCGGCGGCGTTGCCGCGCGTGGCAAGCAAGTTCGCGCGCATGGATGCCAATGGAGACGGCCAGCTCAGCGCCGGCGAATTTCGCGCGTGGATCGCCCGTCGCAAGGCTGCGCGAGCGGCCAAGCCCTGAGTCGATTCGGCTCGCAGTCCCGAGGGTTTTGTTGAAAAAGGGGGGCACAGTCCCCCTTGACCCCCTACTTCGGGGGGGTGTTGAAAACCGCTTCCCTCTGGAATGAACGCAAGTCGATTGTCATTGGGTTCGTCGCGAAGCAATTTTCAACAACCTCCTGGAAGGCCTGCGTGGTGTAAGGTTCGGGGACT
>CAXNGL010000345.1:0-3508 GCA_964201515.1 Burkholderiales bacterium | reverse complement strand
CCGCGTGCACGCCCGGAACTGCGCGCGCCGCGGCAGTGTCGATGCCCTTGATCCTGGCCCGTGCATAGGGACTGCGGATGAATGCCGCGTGCAGCATGCCCGGATAGGTGTGGTCGTCCAGGTAGCGGCCGCGGCCGGTGAGCAGGCGCGGGTCTTCCTTGCGCGCGATGTGCTGCCCTACGTAGCGCGCGGCGGTGGGGCTGACTGCGGGACTGACTGCGGGGCTGTCTGCAGTGTTCGCCATTCTCAGGCCTTGGCGGGAGCGGCGGTGAGTTTCTTGACCGCGCGCAGGATGCCCTGATAGCCGGTGCAGCGGCAGATGTGGCCGGACAGCGCGGCTTTCATTTCTTCCTCGTCGATGGGTTCCTTGCGCTCCACCAGCGATACCAGGGTCATGACGAATCCGGGCGTGCAGAAGCCGCATTGCAGACCGTGTTCTTCCTGCAGGGCCTGCTGCACGCGGTGCAGCGTGCCGTCTTCCTTGGCCACGCCTTCGACGGTGCGGATTTCCGCGCCGTCGGCTTGTACCGCCAGCATCAGGCAGGAGCGCACCGCCACGCCATCCACCATCACGGTGCAGGCGCCGCAGACGCCGTGTTCGCAACCGATGTGCGTGCCGGTGAGGCTACAGTCGACGCGCAGGAAGTCGGCCAGTGTTTTGCGGGCGGCGACTGTCTTCTTGACGACATTGCCGTTGATCTTGGTCTGGATGGTGTGGTCGCTCATGCGATTCCTTTCATGGCAAGTGCTTTCTTGATGACGCGGGCCGCAAGGCGGCCGCCGACGATGCGCCGGTAGGCGCCGCTGGCGTGGATGTCGTCCCACGGTTCGGTGTCGGCCACCGCCAAGGCTGCGGTGGCCGGGATGTCGAGTTTGACGGCGGCCTGGCCCACCAGCGCTTTCTCCGCCTGCACGGCGGCACACGGCGTCTGCGCCATGCCGAACCAGGCAATGCCCGCGCGCGTGATCTTGCCTCCGTTGTCGATGGCCAGCGCCACGATGATCCCGGTAAGCGCGAAGTCGCCGGGGCGGCGCGCGATCTCGTCGACCGCCATCACGGTGCCTTCGGGCCAGTGCGGGAAATTGACCGAGGCGATCATCTCGCCGGCCTTGAGCTTGGTCGTGTAGGCGGCTTCGTAAAACTCGCGCGCCGGGATGGTCCGTGATCCGCCCTTGGACTTCACCTCGATCTGCGCGCCGAGGGCCACGGCAGTGGCCGGATATTCGGATGCCGGCTCACCCAGCGCAATGGAGCCGCCGATGGTGCCGCGATTGCGCGTCTGGTGATGGCCCACAAGGCGGGTTGCGGCAGCCAGCGCCGGTGCATGCTTGATGACCAACGGGTCGCGCATGATGGTGTTCTGGCGCGTCATGGCGCCGATGCGCAGCGCGCTGCCTTCGACCATCGCGCCGGAGAGTTCGGCAACGCGATTGATGTCGACGAGGACGGACGGGCGCGCCAGGCGCAGGGCCAGCATGGGGACCAGGCTCTGGCCGCCGGCGATGACGCTGGCGTCTGCACCGAACTCGGCCAGCCGGGCCACCGCGTCATCGGCGCTTTTTGCGACGACATAGTCAAAGGCAGGGGGTTTCATGCGAATACCTCTTCAAGAGTCTTGCAACGGGGGTGGTTGTGGCGAGGGAAGGAGACCAGCAGTGCTTTTCTTCCAAGGCGATCTCCAAGGCGATCTCCAAGGCGATCTCCAAGGCGAAACGTTACTTCCTCAAGCGTGATTTTGCAACCTTGGAAATCGTCGACGGGCATTGCGCGGGCTACAATGTGCACCTGCAGGTTGCGCGAAATGCCGGGAGCCTTGACCATTCAGGCACTACCTGCATGCGTCCCTGACGCAGCGAGGTGCACGGGTATCCCGTCATCTTGAATAATCGCTTGGAATCGTCCGTCATGTCTTCGCTTTCCCGCGCGCTGCTCAAGGCCATGGTCAGCCTGCTGCATCCCAAGATGTTCCTGCTCATGCTGTTGCCGGTTGCCGCAGCCATCATGCTATGGATGATCGTGGGTGTGGCGTTGTGGGCGCAGGCGGTGTCTTTGCTCGAGGAGAGCATGCGCGCATGGGACGCGTTGCAGTGGCTGCTGGCCTATTGGCCGCTGACCCTGGTGGCAGCGCATGCGACCTGGGCCGTATTGATCTTGCTGATGGTGCCGGTCGTCATCGTGACCACGGTGCTGGTGGTCGGCACATTCGCCATGCCGATGATGGTGTCGCACGTGGCCTCGCGCCACTATGCGACGCTCGAGGAACGGCACGGCGGCACGTTCCTGGGCAGCGCATGGAATGGCATTGCGGCCCTGGCATGGTTTGCCCTGCTCGCACTGGTGACGTCTCCGTTGTGGTTGCTGCCCCCCGCATGGCCGCTGTTGACCCTGGGGCTGCTGGCGTACCTGAACCAGCGCGTGTTTCGCCATGATGCGCTGGCCCTGCACGCCTCGGTGGAGGAATTGCAGTATCTGGCGCGTCACGAACGCTGGAGCCTCCTTGCACTCGGCGCATGCGTGGCACTGGCCGCGCATGTGCCCCTGCTGGGATTCTTTGCGCCGGTCTATGGCGGACTGGTGTTCATTCATTTCCTGCTCGACCGGCTTCGCGCCATGCGTGCCGAACCCATCGACGCGGAGTGGTCGCGCGTTCCCGGTTGACGGGCGTGAAACAGAGGGAGGATATTGCATGGAACGAAAGATGCTGGGCGCGCTGATCATTGGCGACGAGATCACGCGCGGGAAACGCCAGGACAAGCATTTCCCCAAGTTGATCGAGATCCTGCGTGCCCGTGGCATGCGGCTGGACTGGGCGCAGTATCTCGGCGACGCCCCGGAACTGATTGCAGCGACGCTCAGGCGAACGCTGGCCAGCGAGGATGTGGTGTTCAGCTTCGGCGGCATCGGGGCGACGCCGGATGACCATACGCGACAGAGCGCCGCGGCGGCGGCCGGTGTCGAACTGGTGTTGCATCCAGAGGCAGAGGCGGAGATGCGCGCCAAATTCGGCGCGGACCTCACGCCGTTCCGTATGCAGATGGGGGAGTTCCCGCGCGGCGCGGCCATCATTCCGAATCCCTACAATCGCGTTCCCGGATTTTCCATGGGCCATCATCATTTTGTCCCCGGCTTTCCGGTGATGGCCTGGCCGATGGTGGAGTGGGTGCTGGACACGCATTACCGGCATTTGTTCAATGGCGTGCCGGAAGCCGATGCGGCGATCATGGTGTATGGCCTGCCCGAGAGCGTGGTCACGCCGCTGATGCAGGATGTCGAGGCGCGCCTTGCAGGCATCAAGACCTTCAGCCTGCCCAGTGTCGGCGAGGACGGCTCGCGACGGCATATTGAACTGGGTGCTCGCGGGGTGCCGGAACAGGTTGGCCCGGCGCTCGACTTGCTGAAGGCGGGCGTGGATGCATTGGCCGGTACCTGGGAGGCCAAGCAGTCCTGAGGTCGGCGTTATCCATCCGGTGGCGCGGCTGGTGCCGTGCTCAAATCGAGGGCAAAAAA
>CAXNGL010000344.1:0-3509 GCA_964201515.1 Burkholderiales bacterium | reverse complement strand
GCCCAGCCCATGCGCGCCGGCGCGCCGTGCGTGTGTTCGTCCGCGGGCACGCCGGGTTTCTGCGCCGGGCCCGGCACGACTGCGGCACGCAGCCCGGCATTGGGCGCGAGCACTTCGTGAAAGCAGATCAGGTGCAGGCGCGGCCGCGGCACTAGCGCTGCATGAATTCCAGCGGCGACATCCTGATGTGCGTGGTGCCGTCGCGCCAGGGGCTCTTCAGTTGCAGCACGACGTTAGGTGCGCCTGCGACTCTATCGCTTGAAGCCGTGTTGATGGATGGTTGGGCGCCGTTGATCGAAGTGACACGGCCTAATCGTTCTACTTCCGTTGCGCCCAGTAGCCTGGGTGCCGTCTGTGATGCGCCGCGGCGAGAATTCGAAGCTCCTCTACGGCAACCTGATAGATGAGGCAATACGGGAACCGACGGAAGATATATCGCCGGCGAGTTCCACGAAACACGGCACCGAGCAAAGGATTGGCCAGTACGAGATTGGTCGTTCGCTCAAACTCAGCCACAAACGCGAGACCAAGCTCGACATTTCCCTTCAGCGCGTAGAGCGCGGCCGCGTCGTGCAGTTAGGCGAGCGCCAGTTTGCCAACGACGAGCTTCACTTCAACGATGCACGGACCTGGGCAAGTGCGTCAGCAATCGGAATGACTGGCACCGCGCTGCTGACAGCCGACGAAAAAATGCTTCGCTGGCATCACCCTCTGGAAAGGCGCGACGCGAGGGTTTGAAACACAGAGGGAAGAATGCATGCCCCAATCGAGAAGCGCCTTGATGCGCAGTATCCCGATGCCGCAATCTAGAATAGATTAGCAGTATTTGATTCGATTACCCAGAAGAGAAGGTAACTTACACTTCAACCTGTCAGTTTTATGGGAATTGGAACGACGCGCTGCCGAGCGCTCAGGGCGTCCGCCCGGCCACGCCCAACACCCCGCGCAGGCCTGCCCCGCACAACCGGCACTCGCCGCGCCAGGCGCCGTTTCGCGCCTTGCAGCGCGGGCAGGCCGTCTCGATCTTGTCGCGCACCCAGGGCACCATGCCGCGCGGCATGAACAGCAGGATCACCAGCACCGTCACGGAAAAAATCAGCAGACGCAACTCCGACAGGCGCTCGAAATTGCCCAGCCACTCGGTAAAGGGGTACAGCAGGAACACCGCAGCCACCGGCCCGTAGATAGTCGCCGCCCCGCCGAAGATGCCCCAGATCACCACCTGGAAGGACAGCGCCACTTCCAGCGTCGATGGCCCGGCCACGCGCAGGAAGTGCGAGTAGAGCGCGCCGGACACGCCGGCGAACAAGGCCGACAAGGCGAACACTGCCAGCTTGTAGCGCGTGGTGTTGATGCCGGAGGCGCGCACCGCCACCTCGTCGTCGCGAATGGCGTGCAGCACCAGGCCGAACTTGGAATCGGCAATCAGCCACATGGCGAACACCGACACCAGCATGGAGATGGCGGCGATGGCGTAATTGCCCTCGGGCGAGGTGGCGAGGCGGCGCAGCCCGGAGATGCCCAATTCACCCCCGGAGAACTTGGGGAACGCAAACAAAATGCCGATCAGGATGATGGGCAGCGCCAGCGTGGCCAGCGACAGGTACGAGCCGCGTAGCCGCAGGCACAGCCAGCCGGTGGCCGCGCCAATGAGCATCGCCACGAAAGCCCCGACCCACACGGTGATCCACGGCGACAGGCCCAGGTGGGTTGCCAGCAGCGCCGATGCGTAGGCCCCGGTGCCGAAATTGAGCGCGTGACCAAAGCTCACCTGCCCGGCAAATCCCGCCAGCAGGTCCCAGCTGGCGGCGAAGATGGCGAACAGGCAGGTCATGGTGACGATGCGCAGGATGTAGGGGTCGGGCCACGCCAGCGGCAGCAGGGCCAGGCCGAGCACCCACACCGCCACCAGCGTGCGCGAGGGCAGCACCAGGATCTCGTTTTTCACATTGGCCCAGGCGCGGCGAATCAAGTACATCAGCGCTCCTCCTCAAAGGCAACGCCGAACAGGCCTTCCGGCCGCACCAGCAGCACCACGATCATGATGGAGAGCGCGATGGCGCCCTTGAGGTAGGCCCCGGCGGGCACGGCAAACACGGTGATCGCCTCCACATAGCCGATGATGAGCGCGCCGATCAGGCTGCCCTTCAGGCTGCCCAACCCGCCCAGCACCACAATGGCGAGCATGGTCACCAGCGGCGCCAGCCACATGCGCGGGTCGACCACGAACACTGGCGCGACCACCACGCCGGCGACCGCGGCGAGCGCCACCGAGATGGCCACGCTGGCCATGGCGACGCGGTCGGCGTTCATGCCCATCAGGGTGGCCACCTCGCGGTCATTGGCCGTGGCGCGGATCGCCAGGCCGAGGCGCGTGCGGTACAGAATCGCCCAGGTGATCGCCAGCATCACCGCCGCCACCACCACGATGAGCACCCGCTGCCAGGGGATGCTCATGCCGCCGATCGAGAACATCCCGGCGATGGTGGACGGAATGCCGAGGTAGTTGCCGCCGAAGCTCACCTGCATCAGTTCCTGGAAGATGGTGGCCAGCGCAATGGTGGCGATCAGCACCGCCGCCTGGTGCTCGCGCACCGGCTCGATGATGAACTTGTAGCAAAGCACCGACAGCGCGGTGACGGCGACGATGGCAACGATCCCGGAAACGATGACGTCGAGCTTGGCCACCACCAGCAGCGTGTAGAAGCAGTACGCCGCCAGCATGTAGAACGCCGTGTGCGCGATATTGACGATGCGCGCCACGCCGAAGATCAGCGAGAAGCCGATCGCCAGCAGCGCATACACGCCGCCGTTGATGAGGCCGGTGATGAGGATGTCCTGTAACACGAATGGGGGGACGGCCGGGCCATTACGGCCCCTCCGCCCCCCCCTCCTCGGTCCGATGAGCGCTGTTCAAACCGCTGCGTGCCCTGCTCGCGCGGTCCGGCTTACTTCGGCATCCGGAACGGCTGCATGCCCTTGATGTTGCCCGGCCAGAACGGCACCTTCTTGCCATCCTGCCATTGCACGGCAATGCCGGCGGTCTTGCCCGGCGCCCAGACGAGGTCGTGGCGCTTGTCGAATGTCATGTGCGTGCCCGCGCCAATGTAGTCGATTTTCTCGATATACGTCACCAGTTGATCGGCATTGGTGGTCCCGGTCTTTTCGATGGCTTCCTTGAGGATATAGATGCCGTCATAGGTTGCAGCGTTGTAGGCCGGGGACTTCTTGAAACGTTCCTTGAACGCTTTGACAAAGGGAATGGTGCGCGGCGTCATCTCGACTTCACCATAGGTGTCCAGCGTCGCGACAAATTGCCCCTTGCCCGCCGTGGCAGCCCAGAACTCGTCTTTCTGCGCTTCCACATTGATGCCGAAGGCCACCGCCTTCATGTTGCGCTCGCCCATCTGCCGCCCGACGACAATACCCACCGGGCCGGACAACAGCGTGAAGACGATGTCGGCCCCGCTGCGCTCGATCGCCGACAACTCGGCCGTTACGTCTGTGGC
>CAXNGL010000343.1:0-3530 GCA_964201515.1 Burkholderiales bacterium | reverse complement strand
CGCATGGATGCGCAGTGCGATGTAGGGTGCCTCATCGATCGGCGCCAGATTGGGGTTCGGCTTGACGCCGGGGTCGCCCAGGTTGTGGTTGTAGGCATTGGAGCCTTTGCCGAAGTCCAGGTCCACGCCGGTCCTCGCGAACTCGTTGTGCCTTTGCACGGAGGCAACCAGCGTCTTCGGGTCCGCCCCGATACCCATGGCCAGCTCCTCCAGCGTGTCGCCCACCGTGATGTACCCGGAATCGATCCACTTCTTCAGGCTCAGCGTCATCGGACTGGGCCGCAGCAGCCCCAGGCCATACTTGCGCACGAAGTTGCGGTCGCAGACAAAGTGATACAGGGCATCCTTCTCGTCACCCGTGTCACGCGCGTGGCTGAACATGGCCATGACGATGTCGTGATACGAGTTCGACTCGTTGACGAAACGCCTGCCTTGTCGATCGACGGCGATCACGCCGGGCTTGCCGCGATCTAGGTAGCCGTAGATCACCGCCGTCTCGTTGCCCTCGGCGTCGCGAACCAATGACGATGGCGTCCACAATCCGGGACTTGCGAGCTGCGTATCCACCGCCCCGCCGATGGCCAGCGCCGCATTGATGCCATCGCCGACATTGCCGCTAAACGCCAGTGTCTGCTGGTGCGGGAAGGCGCTCGCGTATTTCTCGCGCATGACCGGATTGCGCGGGAATCCACCCGTGGCCAGCACCACGCCATGGGTTGCGCGAATGCGCAAATTGCGGCCGTCCTTGCTCACCACGGCACCGATCACGCGGCCACCTTCATGAACCAGCTCCACCAGCGGGCTGTTCAGCCAGATCTCGGCCTTGGTCTTCTTCAGCGTAAGGAGTGCACGCGCCACCAGCGCATTGCCATTGCGAATGTCCGTGCCACGCGGATAGCGCAGGCGGTCCCCCGCGTAGCGCAGCAGTTTCGTCGTCACATGCTTGAAGGACTTCCACGACGAGAACGGGCGCAGGAAGTGAGGCACCTCATCCGCGCCGATGCTCATCCCGCCGAGCAGCATCAGGCGATGGATGGGTGGCCGCACCAGCTTGAAATCTTCTCCCAGCTCGCGCCCGTCGAAGCTGCGTGCCTGCAGGGAGCGCCCCTTGGGCAGCGCCCCGGGCTGGTCCGGGTGGTAGTCGGGCCAGCCGACGAGATCGAACTTGACGTCGCTGCCCTCCTCCAGCGCCGCCAGCGCCTCACCGCCGGATCCGAGGAAGGCGTCGATCAGCTCGGCGCGGTAGTAGTCACCCAGTTCAATTTTCAGATAGAGCCGGGCACGCTCTTCGGAATCGCCGCAGTTGGCCTCGCGCGATTGACGGGTATTGGGAATCCAGACGATTCCTCCCGAGGTCGCCGTGGTTCCACCCACCTGCTCGGACTTCTCGCACAGCAGCACGCGCAAGCCCCTTTGGGTGCCGAAAATGCTTGCCGAAAGTCCCCCTGCTCCGCTGCCGAACACCAGCAGATCGGTCTCGTGGTCGAATCGACCCGCATCTGCTCGATCGGATTGCCCACCGACTGTTTCTGGCACGCCCGCCCCCTTGAACAATGATCGTTCGTCCTCCCATCGGACAGGTCGAGTGTACTTCTTGCAGTGGCGACTGCGCCGCCGTGATCGATTGGCCGGCGATGTCTATGCGTGCGCCGTCTCCTCCAGCACCAGCGCCAGCGCCTGGTCCACGTTCTCCAGCCAGTGGAACGCCATGGCCGCGCGCGTCTCGGCGGGAATCTCGTCGTAATCGCGCTTGTTGCGCGCCGGCAGCATCACCCGCTTGATGCCGGCGCGATGGGCGGCCAGCATCTTTTCCTTGATGCCGCCCACCGGGAGCACCAGGCCGCGCAGGCTGATCTCGCCGGTCATCGCGGTGTCGCTGCGCACCGGGCGATCGGCGAACAGCGAGGCGAGCGAGGTAAACATGGCCACGCCGGCGCTGGGGCCGTCCTTGGGGATGCCACCGGCAGGGACATGCACATGCACGTCAGTCTTTTCGAAGGCCGCGATGTCGATGCCCAACGCCGCCGCGTGCGATTTCACCAGCGTGAGCGCCGCCTGCGCCGACTCCTTCATGACGTCGCCGAGTTGCCCGGTCAGGATAAGGCGTCCGCTGCCCGGGACGCGGCTCGACTCGATGAACAGGATGTCCCCGCCCACCGGCGTCCAGGCAAGGCCGGTGGCCACGCCAGGCATGCCGGCGCGTAACGCAACGTCGCTCTCGTACTTGATGGGGCCGAGGATGGGCGCGAGGTCGCCAGCGTCCACCGTCACCCGCTCCACCCTGCCCTCGGCAATCTTCACCGCGGCATTGCGCGCCACCGAGCCGATGGTGCGCTCGAGGTTGCGCACGCCGGCCTCGCGCGTGTAGTCGGCGATGACCGCAGAGAGCGCCGCATCCGTGATGTCCAGCTGTTCGGGCTTGAGGCCATTGTCCTCGAGCTGGCGCTTGACGAGGTAGCGCCGCGCGATCTGACGCTTCTCTTCCTGCGTGTAGCCCGGTAGCTGGATGATTTCCATGCGGTCGCGCAACGGTCCGGAAATGGTATCCAGCACATTGGCCGTGGCGATGAACAGCACCTTGGACAGGTCATAGGGCACCGCGAGGTAGTTGTCGCGGAAGGTGTGGTTCTGCGCCGGGTCCAGCACCTCCAGCATGGCCGACGACGGGTCGCCGTGCACGCCGGCGCCCAGCTTGTCGATCTCGTCCAGCATCATCACGCAACCGCGTGTGCCGGCCTTCTTCAGGCCCTGCACGACGTTCCCCGGCAGCGCGCCGATGTAGGTGCGGCGATGGCCGCGGATCTCCGCCTCATCGTGAACTCCGCCCAAAGCCACGCGCACGAACTTGCGTCCGAGCGCTCTCGCAATGGACTGCCCCAGCGAAGTCTTGCCCACGCCGGGCGGGCCGACGAAGCACAGGATGGGGCCGTGGCCTGACGGGTTGAGCTTCCTCACCGCGAGGAACTCCAGGATGCGCGTCTTGACCTTCTCCAACCCGAAGTGATCCTCGTCCAGGATGGCGCGCGCCCCGGGAATGTCGATGTTGTCGGCTTCGGGATCCTTCCACGGCAGTTCCGTCAGCCATTCGAGGTAGGTGCGGATCATCGAGTGCTCACCGGAGGATTCGTTCGAGCGCTCCAGGCGCTTGAGTTCCTTCTCGGCCTGCTTGAGTACCTCTTCGGGCATGCCCGCCTCGGCCACCGCCTTCTTCAGGTCGTCCAGGTCGGCGCTGGCGCCATCGTCCTCGCCCAAGTCCTTCCGGATGGCCTTCATCTGCTCCTGCAGCATGAACTTGCGCTGGCGATCATCCATGCTTGCCTTGGTGCGATCGTCGATTTCCCTGGACAGCTTCAACACCTCGATGCGGTGCGCGAGCATGCGCAATACCGTGTCCACGCGTTCGTTCAGCGGCACGATTTCCAGCACAATCTGCTTTTCAGCCGGCGTCGCGTCCATGAAGCCCGCCACCATGTCGGCCAGCGTGCCGGGCGACTTCAGGCCCTGCACGGACTGTACGAACTCCTGCGGCG
>CAXNGL010000342.1:0-3535 GCA_964201515.1 Burkholderiales bacterium | reverse complement strand
TACTACAAGATGATCGACCCGAACGCATCCACCCAGCGCCGCGTCACGCTGTCCAAGGTGCTGCTGCTGGTGGTTGCATTGGCGGCGGCCTTCGTGGCCAGCCAGAAGCCGGCTGACATCCTGTTCCTGGTGTCTGCAGCCTTCTCGTTTGCGGCGGCAGCATTCTTCCCGGCACTTGTGCTCGGTATTTTCTGGAAACGCGCCGGCAAGTGGGGTGCGTCGCTGGGGATGATCGCAGGACTTGGCACGACGTTTTATTACATGGTCACCACGCAGCCGTGGCTGCGCGGCGTGTTCGGCGTCACCTCGCCGATCGCCGACAATATCTGGTGGGGCATCCAGCCGATCTCGGCCGGCGTGTTCGGCGTGCCAGTGGGGTTCGCGGTGATCATCATCGTCAGCCTGATCACGCCAGCACCGGAGAAGGCGGTGCAGGAAATGGTCGATCATGTCCGCTTCCCGCACCTCAAGGGCAGCGTGGCCACGCAGATCGACTGATCGTCGTGCAAGGCGGGACGGTCAATACGTAACGACCGTCCTGATCCGCTCAGGGCCCGCCGATGGCGGGCTTCTTTTTTTCGGCGCAGCGTGCGCCCCGCTACAATCGGGGCCATCGCGCATGGCCGCATGGATTGAACGCGTGGAGGGAAAATGCCCGTTGAACTGATGCTGCTGAGGGCAGTCAAGGCTCTGGTTGAGCTCGCGCTGCTGTTCCTGCTGGGGCAGGGGCTGCTCTACATTCTTGCCGGGCAAAAGCGCGAAGGCAACTTTGTCTACCAACTCTTCCGGACACTCACCAATCCGGTGCTGCGCGCTACGCGGTCGATCACGCCGAAATTTATCGTGGACCGCCACACACCGTACGTGGCCGTGCTGCTGTTGTTCTGGATCTGGCTGGCGACGCTGTTCCTCATGGCGCAGGTGTGCGAGGGCGGCGCGATCGACTGCAAGGCACTCAAGGAAGGGACGGTCATCATCGACCGGGCCATTGCCCGGGAAGCGGGTGCTACGATCACTTGATCGGCTCGAATGGACCGCAGCCACGGGCTTGCGGGGTTGACCCTCAACCCACGCCGAATTCCTGCGCCATTGTTGCCGCCATCTTGGGATCGAACGACTTCACGCGATCAAATTCTGCCCGGCACTTTTCGTGCTCTCCGAGCTTGTGCCAGGCGAGGGCGAGATGATAGCCGGCATGCGGGTTGAAGTATTGCAGCTTGGCCGCTTCCTGAAGCGGTGCCACCGACCTGGCGAAATCGCCACTGTCCTGATGGCACACGCCCAGGCCGTACCAGGCGCGGTCGTTCTTCGGCGCTGCGACCACCACTTTCTCGAATTCCCTGATGGCGTCGGCGACGCGTTCTTGCCCGTGGTAGATGAAGCCGAGATTGAACCGCGTGATCGGGTCGTCGCCGTCCAAGGACAGCGAGGTTCGCAGCGCCGCGATCGCTTCGGCCGTGCGGCCGCGGCTTGCCAGCATGAAGCCAAGGCTGCGCCACGCCTTCACGTATTGGGGCGCGATCGCCACTGTGCCCTGCAGTTTCTCGATGGCCATGTCATCGAGATGGATGCGTGTCAGAATCTGCGAGTAGTAGTACAGCAACCTGGCGCGCGTGGCCGTATTCATGCAAGGTACCGGAAAATGGAGAGGCCCATTATTGGATTGCGCAGCCGCTTGCGCAAGTGCCGCGTGGTGATGACGGGGCGCGGCCTGCCGGGTAATCACGTCGTGCCGGGGGATTGTTGAGATGGCCGCCATGCCCAAGCCGATGCTGGATGCCACCATCGACGTTCTAGGCAGGCACGCGCCCTACGACCGCATGGATCGGGCGTCGCTGGAGTTCCTGGTCGAGCGCCTGGCGCTTGCCTATTACGCCAAGGGCGCAACGGTGGTGGCGCCGGCGCAGTGCGTCGCGCAAAAGCTCCACATCATCCAGCGTGGACGCGTGCGCGGCGAGGTTGCCGAGGCGGGCGGTGGTGGCTCGGTCGAAACGGGTGCAAGCGCACAGGACGTGGTCGACTACTCGACCGGGGATACCTTTCCGCTGGCGGCAATCATGGCAAAACGCCCGGTTCGGCATGCCTACACTGCTGTCGAGGACACTTTCTGCTATGAGGCCGATGCCGCAGTGGTGGACGCGCTGGTGCAGCGTAGCCCGGAGTTCCACGCGTTTTGCACCGGTCGCGTCGGCGCCCTGTTGCAGCAGTCCTATGCGGTCCTCCAGGCCCAGTACGCGCAGCGCTCGTCCGGCCAGCAACCCCTCAATGCCACCTTGCGCGAGCTGGTTCGCCGCGCGCCGCTGCAATGTGGTCCGGACGAATCGGTGCGCAATGTCCTGGCCGTAATGCAGAAAGCGGGCATCGGTTCCATCGTCGTAGCGGACGCCTCCGGGGTGCCCGCCGGAATCTTCACCGAGCGCGACCTGCTGCGGCTCGCGGCCACCGGCGATCTGGATACCAGCCGCCCGATCGATACATGCATGACCCGCTCGCCGCACTGCCTGCCGGTGAGCGCGACAGCGGCCGAGGCGGCGGTGCTGATGGTGAAAAAGGGCATACGCCATGTCATCGTCGTCGATGCCGGCAAGCTCGCCGGCGTGGTTTCCGAGCGCGACCTGTTTTCGCTCCAGCGCACCAGCATGCGCGGCATCGTGCAGTCGCTCGAGAACGCGGCGGGGGCGGCGGAGCTCGTGCAGGCGGCCGAGGATATCCGCGCGCTGTCAGCCAACCTGCTGGCGCAAGGCGTGGCCGCGGAGCAGTTGATCGAGCTCATTGCCAGCCTGAATGACCGGCTGTGCGCCCGCATTCTGGAGATCGAGTCGTCGCGGCACGACGTCGCGGGCTTGCAGCCGTGCTGGATTGCGCTGGGCAGCGAGGGGCGGCTCGAGCAGACCTTCGCCACCGACCAGGACAATGCGATCATTTTCAGCCCCGGGTCATTGCCCCTCGATGAGGCGCGCGGCCGGCTCGTTGTATTCGCGAAAGCGGTGAATGCCACGCTGGATGAGTGCGGGTTTCCCCTCTGCAAGGGCGGCATCATGGCGGGGAATCCCGCGTGGTGCCTGAGCCTGGAGGAATGGAAGTCGACCTTCGGCGACTGGATTCGCAACCCGCTCTCCGAGGCATTGCTCAACGCCAATATTTTTTACGACTTCCGGCCGTTATGGGGCGATGCTGCGGCGGCCCATGCGCTGCGGGACTGGTTGGCGCGCGAGGTGGCCGGGAATGAGCGTTTCCTGCGCGCCATGGCCGTCAATGCCATGGAGGCGCGCCCGCCCCTGGGGCTGTTTTCCGATTTTGTCACCTCGGGCAAGGGCGGCGAGCGCCATACCATCGACCTCAAGGCGGAGGGCACGCGCCCTTTTGTCGATGCGGCGCGCATCCTTGCGCTGGCCAGCGGCAGCACGCGCACCAACACCGCGGCCCGGCTGCGCGAGGCAGGGGCGCGGCTGAAAACACCGCGCGACGAGATCGATGCGATGGTTGAGGCGTTTCACTTTATCCAGCTATTGCGCCTTCGCCACCAGCACCGCGG
>CAXNGL010000341.1:0-3537 GCA_964201515.1 Burkholderiales bacterium | reverse complement strand
TATACGCCTCCGGGGGGGCGCGTGACGGTACGTACCCACGAGGACGACGCCAATGCGCTGATCGAGGTGGAGGACAATGGTCGAGGCATCCCGCGGCCAGAACGAGAGCGGGTTTTTGAGCGCTTCTACCGGGCGCAGGGTACGCCCGGAGAAGGCTCTGGACTTGGGCTTGCCATCGTTTCCGAAATTGCCAACAGGCACGCCGGGGCAATCGAGATCATTTCGCCGACAACCGGCGAGGGTGCGCTGCTTCGCGCAACCTTCCCGAAGCTGCTACGCGAAAATCCTTTCACTGCAGGCGAGAATTCTGCCCTGCGAGTCAGCGCAGCAGCTCCCAACTCACGATGAGCCCCGGCTCATCACCGGTCGCCCGCCATTCACAGTCCTCACCCAAGCCGGGTACACACACCAACTCATCGTCGCAGTAGATCAAGGGGACGCGATGCCGGCGCCACGGCGGCGTGGCGCTCTCCTGGAACAGGTTCTTCAATGTCCGGTGCGGGCGCAGGGGGTGCAACTGCATGCGTTCTCCACCCTGGCGCGTTCGCAACGTGACCTTTCGCGCCTGCAAGCGCGCGCTCGCCAGGCCGCGACCGATTTCAGGCTTGAACCGCAACACCCCCCCGAGTTGCAACAGCGGGACGGCAGGATCTCCGTCCCAGACTTCGTTCAAGGCCGCGGCGCCGAAATGCCCGTCGCTGTCGAGAAACAGCATCCTCCGGTAGCGACGGAACGTCCAGCCCCGACAGTTCACGCCAACGCGCGCCCCCTCGCTCGCATCACCGGCCTGTCGCAGGACCTCGAGCAGCCGGGCGCTGCCCGGCCAAGGCGCACCGCGCAGTTCACACCATCGTCGAAGCGCATTGCGGGCCCGCGCTTCGCCCCGCTCCCGCAGCCCCGGAACGTCGAGCGCATCTGCATGGAGGATGGTCGCCAGATCCTCGTCGGCCATCGTATCGAGCAGTTCGGCCGCATCAGACAGATTGGCCGCGCTGCGCGCAATGGCAGTACGCACCGAGGGAAAGATCGACTCGAGCGCCGGCAGGACGCGGGCCCGCACGAAATTGCGCCGCAATGCCAGGCTTTCGTTCGACTCGTCTTCCACCCAAGTCAAACCGCGCGCGCGCGCATGCGCCTCGATCATGGCTCGCGAAACCGACAGCAGCGGCCGCAACAACCTGGCATTCGATCCGGCCAGCGCGCGCGATTGCGGCATCCCGGCAAGTCCCCTGGCGCCTGCCCCGCGCGCCAGCTGCAGAAGTACCGTCTCGACCTGGTCGTCTCGATGCTGGGCCAGCACGATGAAATCAGCGGCTTGCCGAGCGAGCGCCTCATAGCGGGCCTGACGCGCAGCCCCTTCCAGCCCCAATGCCCGGTAGGGAGCAATATCGACACACTCGGTCGTGAACGGCACCCCGACGGAGCCGCAAGCGGCTGCGCAGAATTCGGCCCATCGCTGAGCATTCGGGCTGATGCCGTGATTGACATGCAGGGCGCGCAGCGAAAACCGCATCGACGGTGCCAACTGTGTCAGCACATCGAGCAACACGACAGAATCGACACCTCCGGACAGGCCGAGCAGCAGGTTGGCACCGGGTGACAGGGACGACCGCAGGCCAGCCGCAACCTCGCTGCAAAGATCAGCTGAGTTCGATTTCCTTGAACTTGCCATAGCCCATAAGCCGTTCGAATCGATCCTCGACCAGTTCGGTCGGACTCTTGTCGCTGAGCGCCCGCAGTGATTCCTGCAATGCCTTCTTGAGCGATTGGGTGGCAGCGGGCACGTCGCGGTGTGCCCCGCCAAGCGGCTCTGCGATGATCTTGTCGACAAGACCCAATGTCTTCAACCGGGCCGAGGTGATGCCCAGGGTTTCCGCCGCCTCGGGTGCCTTGGTCGCACTTTTCCACAGGATGGAAGCACAACCCTCGGGCGAAATCACCGAATAGGTGGAGTACTGCATCATCAACACGACGTCGCCCACCGCAATTGCCAACGCGCCGCCGGAACCGCCCTCTCCGATGACCGTGCAGATGATCGGGACGCGCAGGTCCGCCATCACAAACAGGTTGCGGCCAATCGCCTCGGATTGCCCCCGCTCTTCGGCGCCAATCCCGGGGTAGGCACCCGGCGTGTCGATGAAAGTCATCACCGGGACGCCAAAGCGTTCTGCCAGCTTCATCAGTCGCAAGGCTTTTCGATAGCCCTCGGGCCGCGGCATGCCGAAATTGCGGTAGATCTTTTCCTTGGTGTCGCGACCCTTCTGGTGGCCGATGATCATCACCGTCCGACCGTTGAACCGCGCCAGTCCGCCGACGATGGAGGCATCATCGGCATACGCCCGATCGCCGTGCAGTTCTTCGAAGTCGGTGAAGATGGCGTTGATATAGTCCAGCGTATAAGGGCGCTGGGGATGACGCGCTACCTGGGCCACCTGCCAGGGCGTCAATTTGGCGTAGATATCCTTGGTCAGCGTCTGGCTTTTTTTCTGCAGGCGCTGGATTTCTTCGGAAATATCTACCGCCGAATCGTCCTGCACATACCGCAGCTCCTCGATCTTCGACTCGAGGTCCCCGATAGGTTGTTCAAAATCCAGGAAGATCGCTTTCAACGTGTTGGAATCGCGTGTAGATGCCCTCAAGCAATGAGGTCGATTCTA
This sequence comes from Burkholderiales bacterium, assembly GCA_964201515.1. Lineage (GTDB taxonomy): Bacteria > Pseudomonadota > Gammaproteobacteria > Burkholderiales > SG8-39 > CAIYPG01. Next base: position 880 of record CAXNGL010000341.1, on the reverse strand, counting down.
CCGCATGCAGTGCGCACGTTCCGCCTGCGCCTGCGCCGTCCCCGACAGGCATACCCGGCCGAGCCACCGGACCGGGATCCTGATCGGGTTGGACTATTATTATCAAATTACAAGGTTCTTCCTTTACTATCGTACATTAATAACACTAATATCATCAATATACTACCGGCTCCGGATCCAGACTGCGCCACAGATACCAGGTCGCCACGGAACGCCAAGGCGCCCAACGATTACCCAGCCGTGCAATCGTTCGCGGCGAAATGGCCCTTCCCGAGTAATAGTGCAACGCCACTGCCCGTTGCAAGCCGACATCAGCCAGCGGGAACACATTGGGTCGCAGCAGGTTGAAGATCAGGAACATCTCGGCGGTCCAGCGGCCGATTCCGCGCACTGCCGTCAGTTCGGCAATCACACCATCATCGTCCAGCATCGGCCAGGCATCTGGAGAAAGCGCTCCGGTTTCGAAGTGATGGGCGAGGTCAACGATGTACTCGCATTTTCGTTGCGACAGGCCACATGCCCGCAAAGATGCCGTCGAAGCGCGCAACACACTGTCCGGCGCAACCCGTCCGATTGCGCGTTCGAAGCGGCCCCACACCGTCGCCGCTGCCTGGACTGAAATTTGTTGCCCGACGATGGATCGGGCCAAGGTGTAGAACGGCGCGCCGCGACAAACCAGGGAAATTCCCGGGTGCTGCCGAATAATGGCGGCCATTACCGGATCTTGCCTTGCCAATGCGCGCTTGGCACTGACCCAATATTCAGGAGCCATGGCGCATCCGCGCCCGATTTTCAGGCAATGGCGCCAGCGACGGACAGCAGCCGGCTATGGCTTGACACGTGCGGACGCAGGAATTCCATTTGATCGGCCAGGATCCGC
>CAXNGL010000340.1:0-3556 GCA_964201515.1 Burkholderiales bacterium | reverse complement strand
GGATGGGTTCATCATCCGCGCCAAAGCAACGATCCACACCAAAGGATTTTTCGTTGGTGCAGGTTTTGGCAGCGATTCCGCGGGCCAACCGCGCTTTGATACGGATAAACACCATCCGTATCAAAGCGCGGTTTCTGAAGGAAGCAAGGTCGACTGCTTCTCTATCCTGGATTTCGGTTCAAGTAAGTGCCATTCCCCTTAAGTCGGGCGTTTGTAAAGTTCACCTTGCAACCGGTTCTAATTGACGCAGTCAATCGCCAAAATTGAAGAATTCGCGACCACCGCGCATGGCGGCGACGCGCTCGAGCAGCAGGTCAATATCCCGTTCTTCCTTGGCGAAATTCAGGCGCTCCGAATTCACGATCAGCACGGGGCCTGAATTGTAATGGTAGAAGAAGCGGCTGTAGCTTTCGGCCAGCAATGTCAGGTACTCAGCCGAAATGCCGCGCTCGAATTCTTCGGCACGGAGCCTCACCCGTTCAGACAGCACCTCCGGCGCCGCCTGAAGGTAGATGACCAGGTCCGGCCGCGGGGCCTGCGGTCTGAGCGTGTCGTAGATCTGCTGGTACAAGTGCAGTTCATCGCTGGACAACGTGATGCGCGCAAACAGCGCGTCTTTCTCCAGCAGGAAGTCGCTCACCGTGATACGCGAAAACATGTCCAGTTGCGTCAGTTCGCGCAATTGGTTGGCGCGCTGGAAGAGGAAGAACAGCTGTGTCGGCAGCGCCCAGCGAGCGCTGTCCTGGTAGAAGCGTGCGAGAAACGGGTTCTGTTCCGGTCGCTCCAGCAGCGTATCTGCTTCCAGTCGCTCGGCAAGGCGGCGCGCCAGCGTGGTCTTGCCCACCCCGATCGGGCCTTCGACGACGATATAACGATACTTGGACAGCGGCATTGCGTTGATCGCGAAAGCAGTTCCGGTTCTTGTTGGGTTGTCGGCCTGTCGCTGCGTCGTCGGGGCCGCCGCAATATTCAAAGGCGCGGGAAGTGAAGTCAAAATCGCAAGGCTTAATACACGCTCACATCATACACAAGGCGGCCGGCAGATTACCCGCAGGTACTTGTGCCCTATCGGGCAGCAGGATTGCAGCCGAGCGCGGCTAAACGCCAGGGCCCTGACGTGCGATGCGTTCGACAGCCTGATCAAGCGTCGCGGTGGCCAACCGGGCAACGGCACCCTGGCCCGGAATGTACAGATCCGGCGCGATCTCGATGAGTGGATCGAGAACGAAGCGGCGCAGGTGCATTCGCGGATGGGGAACGCACAATCCGGGTTGGTCGATCTGCTGCTCGCCAAAGAGGAGCAGGTCGAGATCCAGCGTGCGCGGCGCATTGGGGAAACTGCGAAAGCGGCCATGGCGGTTTTCGATGTTCAGCAACCGGTCAAGTAATGTGCGCGCATCCAGCAGGGTTTGTATGCGCACAACGGCATTCACATAGTCAGGCTGGCTGTCGTCACGCATGCCACCCATCGGAGCGCTGCGATAAGCTGACGAAGTCCCAAGCAGTCGCGTCATGGGAAGTGTCGCCAGCGCTGCAATCGCGGATGTGACTTGTTCCAACGGGTCGCCGAGATTGGCGCCAATCCCGATGTAAGCCGTTATCGCCTCCTTCGTTGCAGCCGCCACGGTGGAGTGGCTCACCGCGAGGTCAGGCGCCCGACGGGGCCGGAGAACTGCCGCCGTGGCCGCCGGTCTCGCCACCTTCATTTCTACGCGGACCACGCCGTCGCCGTTTGCGCGGGCGCTTGTCACCCGAAGTTGGTGTCTGCAACAGGCCTTCCCGGCTGTCGGGTGAAGCATGCTGGAAGTCTTGCCACCATTCGCCCAACTCGGCATCGCATTCGCCGCTTGCGGCGCGAAGCAACAGGAAATCGAACCCGGCGCGAAATTGCTCATGCTCAAGCAGCGCAAAGGGACGCCTGCCACTGCGTTGTTCCAGTCGTGGCTGCAGCGACCAGATGTCCTTCATGATGGAGGTGAAACGTCTTGGTACGGCGAGTTTGTCGGTCTGGATGTCGATCACGGCATCCATGGCCGCATGCAGGGCCGGGAGCGGGCGCTGTCCTGCATGCTGCTGCTTTTTCCATTCAGCCAGTACCTCGTGCCAGAGCAACGAGGCAAACAGGAACGCGGGCGACACCCGCTTGCCCTTTTGCACTCGCTCGTCGGTTTGCGTCAGCGCCAGCATGACAAATTTTTCGCCCAGCGGTTGTTCCAGGATGACGTCGAGCAGGGGCAGCACGCCATGATGCAGGCCAGCCTGGCGAAGCTGCTTGACGCACGGAACGGCATGCCCTGACATCAATAATTTCAACATTTCGTCGAACAGGCGGGCTGGCGGCACATTCTCCAGCAGGCCGGCCATACCGGAGATTGGCGCGAAGGTCTGCGCGTCAATGCCGAAACCGAGTTTGGCCGCAAAGCGCACGGCGCGCAGCATGCGCACCGGGTCTTCACGATAACGTGCGCGCGGGTCGCCGATGATTCGCACCGACTTCTTCTTCAGGTCGCGCAGCCCGTCGTGAAAATCAAGGATGGTCTCGTCAGCGGGGTTGTAATACAGCGAATTGACCGTGAAGTCGCGGCGTGCCGCGTCTTCTTCCCGGGTGCCGAACACGTTGTCGCGGAGTACCCGTCCATGCTCATCGGTGTCCGAGGCATCTCCGGCCCGGAAGGTTGAGACCTCCACAGTCTCGCCCCCAAACATCACGTGCACGATCTTGAAGCGCCTGCCAATGAGACGTGAACGTCGGAACAGTCGGTGAACTTCGTCGGGAGAAGCGTCGGTGGCGACGTCGTAGTCCTTGGGTTTGAGGCCCAGGGATAGGTCACGCACCGCGCCACCCACCACGTAGGCGGCGTGGCCGGCTTGCTGCAGGCCCTCACAAACTTTTCGGGCCCCGTGTGATATGGCATCGCGGCGTACGCCGTGCTTGGCAACGACAATGACGCGGGGGCCGGAGCTTGTCCCCAGGCGCAACACCCGCCGGATAAATTTTTTAATCAATTTTGCAGTGGAAGAATTCGTTGGTTGAAGTACGCGTCGGCCGCCATTTTCCCTGGTCATGCCGGTGTGGTTAAGACAGTTCCTCCGCCGCACTGTAGTGGCGAGCCGCAAAGGAGCTAGGGCGCAAACCGCCCGTTATTTCGTAAAGTGCTGAAAATAATACCTTAAAACGAGTCGATCAACGGATAACGCGCCGAACCGGGCCTCGGGGCAAGCAGTTCTTGGCGTGTCCGGGTGATGTGCTCAACGCTGTAGGTGCCAAGTCAGTCCCGACAGCGGCGCTATCTCAGGCTGATCACAGGCCAATTCCGGTTGCCGGCGATGCTGCGCAGCATGTCGTCGGGATCGACGGCAACCGGCCGGCTGACGCGTTCAAGCAGGAAAAGATCATTGTGCGAATCGCTGTAGAACCAGGTGCTTCCAAAATCCGCCCAGCGGCGCGACTGGCTCGCCAGCCAGTCATTCGTCCGGGTGACCTTGCCCTCCCGAAAGCAGGGCGTTCCTGCAGGCCGACCGGTAAGCCGGCCGTCGATTTCTTCGGGTTCGGTCG
>CAXNGL010000339.1:0-3587 GCA_964201515.1 Burkholderiales bacterium | reverse complement strand
GCGGTGGTAGAGCGACCTACCGCCGCGTTGTTGTTTTCAGAAGTCCTTTTTCACCCGCTGCTGCGTGCTCGATCGCGGCAGGTTAGCCGTCCTACCCTCGTCAACGGGAATGTTCCCGATCTTGACGAGGAGAACGACATGACGGAGTTACGCAATCGGATGGAGGAGACAGGTTACGTGCTACTACTCCGGACAACTCATTTGCTCCCGACGAAGCCACGTCAAGTTGCTTGTGCTATTACGTGCCGCGTAATAAAATCGTTGCATGATCCAGTCGTTCAAGTGCAAGGACACGCGAGCGCTGTACGAGGGGAAGAGCCCGAGAAAGTTCAAGGGCTTCCTTGTAGTCGCGGAGCGCAAACTGGCCCAACTGGATGCGGCGCAGACCCTAGACTTCCTGAAGGCTCCCCCGGGCAATCGCCTTGAGGCCCTGAAGGGCAATCGAAAGGGGCAACACAGCATTCGTATCAATGGCCAGTGGCGCTTCTGCTTCGTCTGGTCTGATGTTGGTCCCGTTGACGTCGAAATCGTGGACTACCACTGAAGGAGTCGACATGGCACGTTTGATCAATCGGATGCGCCCAGTTCATCCGGGTGAGGTTCTCCGTGAAGATTATCTGGTTCCGCTCGGCTTGAGCGTGAACGCACTGTCTGTTGCGCTTGGTGTGCCGGCAACTCGCATTCACGAAATCGTCAAGGAGCGTCGCGCTGTCACAGCCGATACTGCTGCTCGTCTAGCCAAGTACTTTGGTGGCGATGCTGCGTCTTGGTTGGTCATGCAGGCCAACCACGACTTGAAGACGTTGCCAACCATGGGCGACATTCAACGCCAAGTTCGCGTGCGTGAGCAGTGTGCTTCGTAGTGGGTAAAGCCCATCATGCCACCGTGACCCCGCCAGCGAGCTGCGTCGAATACGTCGGTCTTTGGGCATAACAAGGCGTTCGAAACGGACGCAGTTTATGATGTCGAACACGGCGGGACAGTATAGAAAACGGGAGGCCTGGATGCGTCGTTTGACACCACCGGCATGCCTCACAATCGGCGCGCTGTGCCTGGGAATCATCGGCACGTCCGTCGCCCCGGCGCAGGAATATCCATCCAAGACGGTCAGGATCGTGGTGGGCAATGCGCCCGGCACGGGCGCGGATCTCCTGGGCCGCATTCTTTCCCCGGAGATGAGCAGGCGACTGGGGCAGCCGGTCATCATGGACAATCGCCTTGGCGCGGGCGGGATCATCGGCTACGAGTATGTGGCGAAGCAGGCGCCAGCGGACGGGTACACCCTTGCCGTTGTCCCCGTTGCGGCCATGGCGTCCCTGGCCGTAAGCGTCAAGGATCTGCGCTTCGACCCGCTGCGCGACCTGGTACCGGTGATGAACTTCGTCGATGGGCGCTTCATCCTGGCATCGCCGGTGGTTGCGCCATGGAAGTCGCTTCCCGAGATGATCGCCTACGCCAAGGCGAATCCCGGCCAGCTGAATTATGGGTCGTCGATCCCGCTGGTGCGGCTCACGACTGAAGCCCTGCTGCGCGCGGCCGGCATCCAGGTCACTCACGTCCCCTACAAGGATGGTGCGATGTACAGCACCGGCCTGGGCACCAACGAGGTACAGATGGGTTTCATCAACGAGACCCAGGTCATGGGACTGGGCGACAAGATTCGCGTGCTTGGCGTGACGGGCGAGCAGCGCCTTGCGCCTTTCCTGGATGCGCCAACCTTCAAGTCGATCGGCTACCCGCAGATTCCCAGCCTCACGTTCTCCCTCAGCGTGCGCGCGGGCACGCCGAAGCCCGTCATGGACAAGCTGCATGCGACGATGGTGGCCACAATGAAACTCCCCGAAGTGCAGGCGCAGTTTGCGAAACTGAGGTTCGACACCATCGTCCAGTCGCAGGAGGAAGCGGTGAAAAGCCTCGCCGACACCGGGCGGCTGATCGCGGAAATCGCCAAGAGCATCGGACTGGAACCCCAGTAGGGCAGTCTGCACGCGGGCACAGGTTAGAGTCGAGGGACGTTCCGCGTTTCCGTGCCGGGCATTCAACCGCTACCCCGGTGCTCTGTTGCCATGACCGGGTTTGCCCGTTGAGGAGCATGGAAGCCCCATCCCTAGGAGATTGTTGAAAATCGCTTTCCGACGAATCCAATGACCAGCGACTTGCGTTCGTGCCAGAGGGAAGCGGTTTTCAACAACCCCTGAAGTAGGGGGTCAAGGGGGACAGTGCCCCCCTTTTTCAACAAACTCCTAGGGGGTCAATCCGATCCTGCGGGCGACATCGGCGTAGAAACGTGCCTCGTCGGCCAGCTTCCTGGCCGCTGCCTCCGCTGTCTCCGGCACGATAACCATGTTCATCTTCACAAACTGGTCTCGAACCTCCGGTTGCTGCAGCGCATAGGATCCCGCCGCGTAGACCCTGTCGATGACCGGTTTCGCCGTCCCCGTCGCGACGTTGATCGAATAGCTTGTCCCGGGAATCTGGGGCATTCCGAGTTCGGCGAAGGTTGGCACATGCATGAACGGCGGCTGACGCGTTCTGCCGGATACTGCCAACACCCGGAACTTGTCGCCCCATGGGATTGTGACAGCCGTCGGCAGCACGCCCATGTGGACTTCCCCCGAGACCATGGCGGTCAGGTACGCGCTCGCTTGCGAGTAGGGAATGTAGACCACATTCATTCCGCTGCCTCGTGTCACAGCTTCGGCCAGCATGCGGACACTGTTGTTTGACGCTCCGAAATTGAGCTTGCCGGGATTCGCCTTGGCATGCGCAACGAGTTCCTGGATCGTGTTCCATGGGAGGGACGATGATGACCCGAATGTATAGCGGTCCTCGGCAAGGCCGATCACCGGTGGCAGGTCCTTCAACGGGTCGAATCGCAGATCCTTCACTGAAACAGGCAGCGTGGCCAAACTGCCCACTGCAACCAGGAGAAGGTTGTATCCGTCGGCTGGCTGCCGAACCACGTATTCCATGCCGATCACCAAATTAGCGCCCGGCTTGTTCTCCACGATGACCGGCTGTCCCATCGCCTTGATCATCGATGGGGCGAGTGTCCGCGCCACCATGTCCATTGGAACCCCGGGATGGCTCGGGACGATGAGGCGGATGGGCTTGTTTGGGTAGTCCTGTGCACTGGCGCCTGCGGCAAGCGCTGCACCTGCGAGCCACAGCAGCAGCCCGGCGATACGGGTATTGCGATTCATGGTCCCTCCATCTGAATAGAAAGCAAGGTCAGTGCTCCACGCGCCCGGATCGGCTGCAATTGCATCGCTGCGCTGCCCCCGGTTAGTTCAGAGTTCGGTCGCGCGAGTCCATTGCCGCCGGCGTACTTTTTACATGCCGGTCACTGGGGTTGTATTTTCAGGGCCTGCGTGCCGCGCGTGAATTGCAGGTAGGTCTTGTCCTGCACCGCCCGCCATTCTTCCGGCGTGCCACCCCGAACCTCGGCGCCGAGCACGTCCGCGTAGCGCGCAACGATTTCGGGCATCTTGAGGACGGCATTGATTTCGGCGTTCAGCTTCTGGATGACTTCGCGCGGCAAGCCTTTGGGGCCGGAGATGCCGCTGTGGACCACGAGCGGATCCTG
>CAXNGL010000338.1:0-3601 GCA_964201515.1 Burkholderiales bacterium | reverse complement strand
CACTCGGAAGTTGAAGATCGATTCGTTCTCCTCGGTTTCAGTAACAGCCTTCGCCTCTTGGTTGTCATCCACTGTTATCGCGCAGAGGGAAATGTTATTCGCATCATCTGCGCCCGAAAGGCCACCCGCGAGGAACGCGGCTTTTACACATAGGTGCAATTATGAGAAAGCAGTACGACTTCAGCGCTTCGCGAAAGAACCCCTACGCTGCCCAACTCAAGAAGCCAGTCACCATCCGGCTGGACCAAGAGTCCATCGAGTATTTCAAATCAATGTCGGAGCAAACTGGCATCCCATATCAGAGCCTCATCAATCTTTACCTGAAGGAGTGTGCATCTTCGGGCAAGAAATTGAACCTCGCATGGAAGTGAGGGTGCAGTTTGCAGGCGACCTGCTGTTTAACCTTCCGCCCCACCGCGACCGCCGCCAGCGCTGCGCGCCGCCAGCGCTGCGCGCCGCCGGCGTCGCGTGGGCTTACACGTCAAGTTGCAGGGAGTGACGTGATCTCTGGAGCCATCGCAATAGGTTTGCTCGGAGGGTGCGCTGTTGGGTACGTCTTGTCCCGTCGGCTGGTGTGTCATTTCCAAGTCTTGTCGGAGCGCCCGCGGATGATTCGCTCGCTTGGAGTTGGCGGCGGCTTCCTGGCTGCCCTTCCTGCAGCGTTTCTCGCATTCGTAGTAGGCGGTAACCTTGGAGGCCGGGTTGGGGCTTCTTCCTCGCTCGGTTCTTTCGGGATTGCTCTTGGCATCGCTACGGGTATGGCGCTTGTCTTGGTGTTAACCGTGGTCTTGTGCGCCGCGCTGTGCGCGGGCGTTGGAGGGGTGTTCAGCAGGCGGCATTTGCATACATGACCGTGCCCCCTAATAGCGTAGCCCACGCGGACGCCCGAACAGCGCCTCACCACCATGAGCGCCATCTTGCACGCGCGGGTGGTTGCGAACGTTGCACACAATGGCTATATCTCTGGAGAAACCATGACCATCCTGAACCCCGTTGTCCTCGCCTGCATCGCGCTCCTGGCCCTGCTGCTCTTCGGGCTCGGGTTTCTCGTTTCCATGACGCGCCAGCGGGCGCGCATTTCCATGGGCGTCACCGACGACCACGATCACGCGCTCAATCGTCGCGTTCGCGCGCACGCTAACACTGCCGAGTTCGCGCCGTTTTTCGCGCTGCTCTTCCTCGCGCACGGCCTGCGCGAGCCCTCGGTGCTGGTGCTGGGGCTGATCGTGGCGGCCACCGCTGCGCGTTACCTCATCGTGCTGGGGCTCTTCACCGCGAAAACGGTCAAGCGTGGCGAACCGCTGCGCTTCGTGGGGGCGCTCGGAACCTACGTGTTCGGCCTGTGGCTGGCGGTGCTGCTGGTCCTGTGAGGCGAAGATTCCTGATGACAAACAGGTGGGCTCGGGTTAGTTTCGAGCCCGCGAGCTGTCTGGCTCGCCGTGTGGATGACCATCGGGAGGAGAACCGATCGTGGCTTTTCTGCGTATTGTCGTTATTGCAGCGGGCACCCACGGGATTGCCCGCGGGGCCGTGCCAGTTGAACCGGCCGGTAAGCCATGACCGTGTTCGGGCGCTTTCTCACGACATGCGAAGCCGAGGAGGCCGTCAGTGATGCGCAGTTCATTGCGGCGATGCTGCGCTTTGAGGCAGCGCTGGCGCGCGCCGAGGCGGCCGCCGGGCTGATCCCGCAGGACGTCGCAAAGTCGATTGCCGGCACCTGCAAGGCGGAGCTGTTCGACGTGCCGGCCATTGTGCGCGACAGCCGGCGCGCGGGGACGGTGGTGATTCCGCTGGTGAAGGCGCTGAGGGACGTGGTGCGCCTGTCCAACCCGGCGGCCGAGCGCTGGGTGCACTTCGGCAGCACCAGCCAGGATGCTATCGACACCGCCATGGCGCTGGTGACGCGCGACCTGCTCGCGCTCATCGATGCCGACCTTGATCGTGTCGTCAATGCCCTGCTCGTGCAGGCAGCCGCGCACGTGGGCACGCCGATGCTCGCGCGCACGCTGCTGCAGCCGGCCTCCGTTACCACTTTCGGGCTGAAGTGCGCGCAGTGGGTGCTGCCGCTTGCGCGCAGCCGCGCGCGCATTGCGGCGCTGTCATCGCGGGCGCTGTGCGTGCAACTGGGCGGTGCGGCAGGCACTCGCCAGCAGCTGGGGAAGCGTGCCGACGCGATCGTGCGCCATGTCGGCGAGGAACTCGGCCTGGCCGTGCCCGTCGCGGTCTGGCATACGCAGCGCGACGAGTGGGTGGCGCTGGGCTGCGAGCTGGGGCTCGTGGCAGGAAGCCTGGGCAAGATTGCAAAGGACCTGTCGTTGATGGGGCAGTTCGAAGTGGGCGAGGTCGTGGAGCCGGGTGGCGCTTCGTCTGCCATGCCGCACAAGCGAAACCCGCTCGGATCGATGATCGCGCTCACGGCGGCGCAGCGCGCGCCGCACCGGGTTGCTGCGCTTCTCGCAGCAATGCCCCAGGAGCACGAGCGCGCGCTGGGCGGCTGGCAGGCGGAGTCGGCGGAGTGGGGCGATTTGCTGCAGATCGTGCATGGAAGCGCACGGGCCATGGCAGCGGCGTGCACGGGCCTCGAGGTGAACACGCGGCGCATGAGTGATAACCTCGACGCCGTGCGACGGGCTGTTCCGGCCGAGGTCGCTGCCGAATGGTTCGATCCCGCCATGGCGCAGTCGCTGCGGGTACAGGTGGATGCACTCATTGCGCATGTGCACACCCTGGGCGCTGCATTGCGGCCAGCGGCCAGCGCAGGCCAGTGAAAGACGTCTTGAGGAGGCAGCATGATTGAAGTCTATCGCCGCCCCATGCAGGGCACGCAGCCGGAGTACCGGTTCCCGCCCTATGGCTCGACGGCCAAGCGCGCGCCGACCAAGCCGCTGGTGATGCTGCCGCACACGCTGTCGGAAACCACCGGGCCGGTGTTTGGCCACGACAGCGTGAAGGCGGGCGAATTCGACCTGACGGTGGGGCACGCCGGCGAGCCCGCAGTAGGGCTCGGAGATTCACCGGGCCAACCCGGTCTCAGGCCCGGCGATTCTTCGGGCCAACCCATCGGAAAGAAAATCGTCGTGAGCGGCCGCGTGCTCGATGATGGCGGCAAGCCGGTTCGGCATACGCTGGTGGAAATCTGGCAAGCCAATTCGGCGGGGCGCTACCGGCACCCCAATGACGGTCCGCATTCGCCGCTCGACCCGAACTTCACGGGTTGCGGGCGCGCCATGACCGATGCCGAGGGACGCTACCGTTTCGTCACCATCGAGCCCGGCGCCTACCCGTGGCGCAATCATTACAACGCCTGGCGGCCGAAGCACATCCATTTCTCGCTGTGGGGTGCGGCCTTCACGCAGCGCCTGGTGACGCAGATGTATTTCCCGGGCGACCCATTGCTGCCCTTCGATCCGATCTTCAACTGCGTGACCGATGCGAAGGCGCGCGGCCGCCTGGTGTCTGCGCTCGATTGGGAGACGACCATTCCGGAGTCGGCGATTGGCTATCGGTTCGACATCGTATTGCGCGGCCGCCACGCCACGCCCGTGGAGCGATAGATGAACTCAATGCACACGTTCGTTGTGGCCGCCGATATAGGGGAGCA
>CAXNGL010000337.1:0-3606 GCA_964201515.1 Burkholderiales bacterium | reverse complement strand
CCAACACCATGGCCGACCTGGCATGGAAGCCGCGCTGCACCATGAAGGAAGCCTTGAAGCGCATCTTCGACGCCTACCGCGGAGACGTGGCGTCGGCGCGGCGGCTGGTCGACTAGGCGGCGCAGGGCGGGTGGAAGGCCGGTCGGTCTGATAACAATACGACGGCCTACCCACGATTGATGGATACCATTCAATAAAATTGATCATATCGATGCTGTCTTGCTGAACCTTCCCGGAAGCGACCCCCAACGGCGCGGCATCGCCAAGCTGGCGCTCAAGATCGACGTGGACACCTTCCGCGGCACCCGCGAAGGCGTGCCGCGGCTGCTGGAGTTGCTCCAGCAGCACGAGGCCGGAGCGACCTTCCTGTTCAGCCTGGGCTACGACCACACCGGGCGCGCCATCAAGCGCGCCTTTCGCCCGGGATTCATGAAGAAAGTCTCGCGCACCTCGGTGCTGGAGCACTACGGCATCAAGACGCTGCTCTACGGCACCCTGCTCCCGGGCCCCGACATCGGCGTCGATTGCGCGGACATACTGCGCTCGGTCCGAGACGCCGGCTTCGAGGTGGGCATCCATACCTGGGACCATGTGAAATGGCAGGACGGGGTAGCCACGGCGGGTGCGCAATGGACCACGCACCAGATGCAGCTGGCCATGCGACGCTTCGAGCAGATTTTCGGCGAGCCCGCGCGCACGCATGGCGCGGCCGGCTGGCAGATGAACATCCATGCGCTGCGCCTGACCCAGCAAATGGGCCTCCATTACAGCTCCGACAGCCGCGGAACGCAGCCCTTCGTGCCGCTGATGCGCGCGGAAATCGTCGCCTGCCCGCAACTGCCCACCACCTTGCCGACACTGGATGAACTGATCGGTCGCGAAGGCATCACGGTGGACAATGTCGCCAACCATCTCCTCGACATGACCATGCAGCCGCCGGCACATGGACAGGGCCATGTCTACACGCTGCACGCCGAACTGGAAGGCGGCAAGCTGGCGCCGGTGTTCGATGCGCTGCTGTCAGGATGGAAATCGCAGGGCTACGACCTGGTGACCACGCGCGAGCTCTACCAGTCGCTGAACATGGAACGGCTGCCGCGCTGCGAACTGGTGCGCGCGGAAGTTCCCGGCCGGGCCGGGCTGCTGGCCATGCAGGGGCCCGAATTCCTCGCCTCGGCCGTGGCGGCCTGAGAGCCCGTTCACTGGCCGCCCATCGGCGACGCCTTTTCCAATGGGCCTGCCAAATTGCGAATCAAAACAAGCGTCATTTCGTTACCGAGTGTCAAAAGCCTGTCATATGCACCGGTCAAACTGGTGAGGTCATGGCGCAAATTTGCCAACACGGCATAATTCAGTACACAATCATGCCCATGAGGTCATTGCAAAGCTGATGGTTACAAAATCCGGCAGTAACAAGGTGGCTGATTTTTCGCTGCCCTCCAGCGGCGGCACCACGTTCCGGCTCTCCGAGGCACTCTCCGGCAAAGCGGGCGGCGCCAAGCTCAAGTCGCTGGTGCTCTACTTCTATCCCAAGGACAACACCCCGGGCTGCACCACCGAGGGCACGAACTTTCGCGACCTGCACGCGCAGTTCGCCAAGGCCGGTTGCGCCGTCTACGGCGTGTCCCGCGACAGCCTCAAGTCCCACGAGAATTTCAAGGCCAAGATGGCCTTCCCGTTCGAGCTGCTCTCGGACGAGGATGAAACCGCATGCAACCTGTTCGGCGTGATCAAGATGAAGAACATGTACGGCCGGCAGGTGCGGGGAATCGAGCGCAGCACATTTGTACTCGACGGCAGCCGCGTGATACGACGGGAGTGGCGCGGTTTGAAGGTTCCAGGTCACGTTCAAGAGGTGTTGGACTTTGTTAAAACAATCTGACGGCCACAGCGTCAACGATTCCCCCTCAACCAACAATACGCCGACCAAGCCACCCCGCAAGAAACGCGCGGGCCCCAAGACCCGCACCAAGCTGTTCGTACTCGACACCAACGTGCTGATGCACGACCCGACGAGCCTGTTCAGGTTCGAGGAGCACGACATCTTCCTCCCCATCATGACCCTGGAGGAACTCGACAACAACAAGAAAGGCATGACCGAGGTCGCGCGCAACGCGCGCCAGGCCAGCCGCTTTCTCGATGAAATCGTGAGCAGCGCGGAAGCACGCATCGCCGAGGGCATTTCGCTGCAGCGCCACCCCGCCGACTCGGCCACCGGCCGGCTGTTCCTGCAGACCGAGGCCATCAACGGCAGCCTGCCCGCCACCCTGCCGATGGGCAAGAATGACAACCAGATCATCGGCGTCATCATGTTCCTGCAGAAGCGCGCCCCGCAGCGCCAGGTCGTGCTGGTGTCCAAGGACATCAACATGCGGATCAAGGCGCGCGCGCTGGGCCTGGCCGCCGAGGACTACTTCAACGACAAGGTGCTGGAAGACACCGACCTGCTGTACACCGGCGTGCGCGAACTGCCGCCGGGTTTCTGGGATTCGCATGGCGCCAGCATGGAGTCATGGAAGAAGGACGGCCGCACCTACTATCGCATCCGCGGCCCCTTGTGCAGCCAGCTGCTGGTCAATGAATTCGTCTACCAGGAGGGCGAGCATCCGCTCTACGCGATGGTCACCGAAGTCACCGGAAAGACCGCCGTTCTCGAGCAGATCCGCGACTTCACCCACGCCAAGAACGCCGCATGGGGCATCACGGCGCGCAATCGCGAGCAGAATTTCGCGCTGAACCTGCTGATGAATCCGGAAATAGACTTCGTCACCCTGCTCGGGCAGGCCGGCACCGGCAAGACGCTGCTGACGCTCGCCGCCGGCCTCATGCAGACGCTGGAGTCGAAACTCTTCACCGAGATCATCATGACGCGGGTCACCGTCCCGGTGGGCGAGGACATCGGCTTTCTGCCCGGCACCGAGGAAGAAAAAATGACCCCCTGGATGGGCGCCATGGAAGACAACCTCGACGTGCTCAACAAGACCGATGACGAAGCGGGCGACTGGGGGCGTGCCGCCACGCGCGACCTGATCCGCTCGCGCATCAAGATCAAATCGCTCAATTTCATGCGCGGCCGCACCTTCCTCAACAAGTTCCTCATCATCGACGAGGCGCAGAACCTCACCCCCAAGCAGATGAAGACCCTGATCACGCGCGCCGGGCCTGGCACCAAGGTGGTGTGCCTGGGCAACATCGCCCAGATCGACACGCCCTACCTCACCGAGGGCTCGTCAGGTCTCACCTACGTGGTGGACCGCATGAAGGGCTGGGCGCACTGCGGCCACATCACGCTGGCGCGCGGGGAGCGGTCAAGGCTGGCGGATCACGCCGCAGAGGTTCTTTAGTCGAACGGACGCCCGCATCCACGGATGCCACGCCGTTCAACGCACAGAACCGGGAAGCCCCTCCGAAAATGCAACCGGCGCGCCGCAAAGTGGAACGTCCGGACTTAAAGGGAATGGCAGTTACGTAAACACCGAAATCCAGGACAAAAAACAAAACGGACTCTGCTTTATTCAGAAACCGCGTTTTGAGACGGATGGTGTTTATCCGTTTCAAAACGCGGTTGGCCCGCGGCAGCGCTGCCAAAACCTGCACGAACGAAAA
>CAXNGL010000336.1:0-3637 GCA_964201515.1 Burkholderiales bacterium | reverse complement strand
CTCAAGATGGTGCCCGGCACCAGCGTGCACACGTTCGAGCGCTGCTCGGGCCATGCCGGCACCTTCGGCGTGAAGCTGCCTTACCACCAGCAGGCCATGAAGATCGGCAAGCCGCTGTTCAAGGCCATGGCCAACCACAAAGACGGCGGGCTGCCCGACGTCATCAGCTCTGACTGCCCGCTCGGGGGGCATCACATCGCGCAGGGCATGCAGAACAACGACCTGGGTACGCCGCAACTGATGCATCCGCTCAGCCTGGTGCGAACTGCCTACGGATTGAAATAGCGCACATCACAGGATGGAAGCAAGCATGGAAACCGAATTGAGAGCTACGGGAAAGATCACGCCGGACAACCTGATGACGCTGGAGGCCTACGCCAAGTGGCGCAAGACCGGCAAGACGGGGCTCATCGCGCACCGGCGCCTGCGCACGGTGCTGCTGGGCGAGCACCTGTCGCTGCAGTTCGAGAGCGAACGCACCATCCGCTACCAGATCCAGGAGATGCTGCGCCTGGAGCGCATGTTCGAGGAAGAGGGCATTCGCGAGGAGATCGATGCCTACGCGCCGCTGGTGCCCGATGGCACGAACTGGAAAGCCACGCTGATGATCCAGTACCCGGATGTCGAGGAGCGCAAGCGCGCGCTGGTGCGCCTGAAGGGAGTCGAGGATCGCGTCTACGTGGATGTGCAGGGCCAGCCGCGCATCTACGCCATCGCCGACGAGGACCTCGACCGCGAAAACGAAGTGAAGACCTCGGCGGTGCACTTCCTGCGCTTCGAGTTCGCGCAGGCGGCGCGCGCTGCGCTGAAAGCCGGCGCAGCGGTGAAGGTCGGCTGCGACCACGCCGAATATGTGGCCGAGGTGGGCGTAGCAGCCGAGTCCCTGCTGTCGCTGGTGGCGGATCTGCGCTAGTCCGGGGCCATCAGGTCGCCACCGGAAACGCGCAGGCGCTCCTCGTACCACCCCAGTTCCATGTTCTTCTCGACGATCTTCCAGTGGCCGTCGATGCGTCGCAGCCGGTCGCGGTAGCGCGCCACCAGCTGCAGGATGTGCTCGGGCTTGCCCGCGGTCTTCTGGTGTGAGGTGTGGTAAGTCAGCGCGCTGGCCTCGTCGCCCTGGATGTCGATGTGGTACACGCTCAACAGGTGGTGCTGCCATTCGCGCTTGCGGCAACGATGGGCAATGTACTTGGCGATTTCCTCCGGGCCCCTGGCCTGCGCGCCGCCCACCATGGTGATTGCAGCCTCGTCGGCGAACACGCCCTTGAGGCCTTCCCAGTCCTTGACGTCGATGCACGCGGCATAGCGGTACAGGGTGTCGCGGATGTGCTCGCGGTCGAGCAGTTCCTTGACGCTGGCTTCGATGTTCATGGGCAACCTCGCTGTCGTGGGCCCGCGCATGCGATGTCGCGTGCATTGGTGGGCCGGGTTGGAAACGCCGTTGAGTGGCGCTGGCGACGAGTTTAAAGGCGTTCGATGCGGCGCGAAAGGCCGGCCCGGGCGCATCCACGCGCGAGGGGTTCATCGCGGGCTTTTCATGACGGCCGGCCCCAGTCCATAATGCGCCGTCAATATGAACGCAAGTCAGCGAATGCCATTGCGTTGAACAACCGGGGAGGGACTCTCAATCATGGTCAGGTCTGAAACACTCGAGAACGTCCACGCAGGGCGCATCCACCGGGACCTGCCCATTTTTCAGGGCTACCGGACCAACTTCATCGCCACGCCGGACATCCAGCGCCCGTCGCCACAGGCATTCCTGGTCGAGCAGGGCGCCAATTTCGACCTGCAGGCGCACTTTCACGGCCAGGCGCAATTCCAGGTGGTGGCCGCCGGCAGCGGCTACCTCGGGTCGCATCGCATTGCGCCGTTTGCAATTCACTACACCTCGGCGCGCGTGCCCTATGGCCCGTTGGTCGCGGGGCCGGAGGGGGTCTGGTATTTCACACTGCGCGCCGTGACCAATGAAGGCGCCTTCCGCATGCCCGAGTCGCGCGGCGAGTTGCGGCGCGGCGCGAAGATGACGCAGTTTACCGTCGATCCGCCGCCGATCTCGACTGCGGCGCAGCTGCGCGCCCGTGAAACCGTCGTGGCAGAGCCGTTGATCGAACCGCAGCCTGAAGGCGTGGCGGCGTGGATCATGCGCCTGCCGCCCAATACCAGCGCACCGGCCCCCGTGCATGGCAAGAGCGCGGGGCGTTTCTATATCGTGGCTGCGGGCGAAATGCTGATCAGTGGCAAGGTGCATCCCCGGCTGGCGGTGGCCTGGGTGTCGGCGGAAGAAGAGCCGTTCCAGGTGCGTAGCGGCGCGGCGGGCCTGGAAGTGCTGGCCCTTCAGTACCCCGAAGATGCGCTGGCGGTCGCTGCTTGAGGAGTTTTCGGCCTGAAACCGGGTCGATAAGCCAGTAATTCCGGGGGGATGCTCCTTCTGGGGGCGGGGAAAAGTTAAACTTGAGGCTTCGCCCCGGCCCGGCGCGATCCAAGCATCGTGATTGCGTTGAGCAGGCAATGTTGTCGTCAGGAACGCAATGAAAGACTACTACCGGATACTGGGCTTGCAGCCTTCGGCCACGCTGGCCGAGGTGAAGGGCGCCTATCGCAAGAAGGCCGCCTCGCTGCATCCGGACCGCAACCCGTCGGACACCGCGCACCGGCAGTTCCAGGAGGTGCAGGAGGGCTACGCCGTGCTGTCGGATGCGGTCAAGCGCCGCGCCTACGACGACAATCGCCGCCGCAGCCTGATCGAGCACCCGCTGGAGACCGCGCGCGAGATCTGGAGCGCCTACCTGAAGGGAGCGCTGGCATGAAAATGTCGCCGTATTTCAAGGAATTGTCCTCTGCCTACGCATACGAAATGGAGGACCTGACCTACGATTCGGGTGGGGCCAACGTGCTCAAGTCGCGGCTCAAGGTCAAGCGCGACCAGTTCCAGAGCCTCTTGGCGATGACGGAATCGTTCCCGGTAATGGTGGTGCCGGCGTTCCACGGCGCATTCCGCTTCAAGTCGAAAGAGCTCGCTGAGCGGCTGGTGGCATGCAAGCCCGAGGATTTCCCGAGCTGGGAGTCCGCGGCGGCAACGCTGGAACTTGCTCCCTGGGCCGAGGAACTTGCCACGCGCGCGCTGCAGAGCGCCGGTGGGGACCGCTTCATGCTGATTGCCGCGGGCCTGGAATTCATCTTGTCGGGGCTGGGTGCCACGGCGGCTGCGGGCGAGGCCGAACCTGCGCGCAAGGAAGCCGAGGATGGCGACGCGGAGGCTGACGCCGAGGAAGACAATCGGCGCGACGATGGCGTCGAGGACCTGGGCGATGCCGGCGAGGATTATCTCGAGCAACAAGGCTTCGATCGCCGAAGCTGACAGAGGAAACGCATGTCACATCCCGCCATCATCAAGGCCAGCGCGCTCATTCACGCAGGCGACATCAGCGCCGCGGAATCGGCGCTTACCGAACTGGTCGAAACCGAGGGCGACAAGGCGCTGGTGGTGGTGCTCGACGAGCTGCCGCCCAAGGACCTGCTGGCCATCATCCGCGAGTACGACGCATCCAAGCCCTCGGTGATCAACCTGCTGGTGACGCCGCAGCAGTTTGCCGATGCCGTCATCATGGAGCGGCTGTACGCGGAGAAGAATCGCGAT
>CAXNGL010000335.1:0-3638 GCA_964201515.1 Burkholderiales bacterium | reverse complement strand
GTGGTGGCCGACCGGATCCGCGAGAATTTTCGCAAGATGCGCAAGGCCAGCGTGACAGAAGTCATCGACAACGCCATCACCAGCACCATGTCGCGCACCATCATCACCCACGGATCCACCCAGCTCATGGTTACTGCCATGCTGATTTTCGGCGGTGCGGCGCTGCATTATTTTGCCCTCGCTCTCACCATCGGCATCCTGTTCGGAATCTATTCTTCGGTGCTGGTCATGGCGCCGCTGGTGCGCTGGCTGGGCGTCAAGCGCGAGGATCTGGTCAAGCCGGTCAAGGACCGAAAAGAGGAAGCCGTCGTTTGATTGGCGTTTCCCCGAGGGGCCCTTTCTCGCACTCGTCGTTTTTCACCCTGGACACGGAATAATCTGCTCCATTGGCCTGTTATCCCGGTTATGTGGAGTAAGCCGCATGGAATTCGCCGAAATCGACCGATCAAAAAACAGGAGAATGGGATGAGGAAACAACTTCTAGCAGCCGGACTAGCCCTTTCAATTGGCATGGGATACTCGCTGTGCGCCTTCGCCCAGGCAAAGCCGGAAACATTGGTCAAGCAGCGCCAGGCGGCGATGACCTTGATGGGAAAGTTTTTTCTCTCTGGGCCCAATGGCACAAGGCAAGGCGCCCTATGACGCGGCGGTCTTTGCACGCAATGCCGGCTACCTCGACGTTCTTTCCAAGCTTCCTTGGGATGGGTTTACGCCTGCCACGGCCGAGATCAAGAGTGCCACGCTGCCTGAGGCGTACAAGGATGCCGCAAAATTCAAGGCGTCAGCGGATGCCATGCAGGTTGAGATCGGAAAGCTCGTCGCCGCGACCAAGAGCGGTAATGAAGCTTCAGTGAAGACTGCCTTTGGCGATACCCTGAAGACCTGTATCGCATGTCATGATGGGTTCCGCGCCAAACAGTGATACGCGCGGCATGGATCTCAAGGAAAACCCCGCTCTTGCGGGGTTTTCCTTTTCTGCCGCTGTGATTTGAACAATCCGGCCTCCGCTAGAATCACCGGCATTGCCTGCAACGTTATCGCCATCGGGATCACCCTGTCATGACTTTTGCCTCGCCACGTCAGGCCACGACCATGGACGCACCTCGGATGTTTTTCGCCGCCCTGTTGGCTATTCTGCTTGCCAGCACGCCAGCACTGGCCCAAGGAGACCCGAAACGTGGCCTTTACGTCGCCAATGCCGCCGGCTGCATTGGATGTCACACCGCAGAAACCAAGGACGCCGCGCCCTATGCAGGGGGGCGCGCCCTCAAGACCCCATTTGGCACCTTCTATGGCCCCAACATCACGCCGCATCCGAATGCGG
Source organism: Burkholderiales bacterium (assembly GCA_964201515.1). Lineage (GTDB taxonomy): Bacteria > Pseudomonadota > Gammaproteobacteria > Burkholderiales > SG8-39 > CAIYPG01. Next base: position 2,314 of record CAXNGL010000335.1, on the reverse strand, counting down.
GCATCGGGCGCTGGAGCGAGGCAGACCTTGCCAAGGCGGTGCGCCTCGGAGAACGCCCCGATGGCGCCCACTATTTCCCGGCCTTTCCCTATGTCGCATTCACACAGATGTCGGACGCCGACCTGCGCGATCTCTGGAGCTATCTGCGCTCGTTGCCACCCAGTGCGAAACCGAACCAGGCCCATGACCTTCGCTTTCCGTTTGGCTGGCGATTTCTGGTCTTCGGCTGGAAATGGCTGTCCTTCCGTCCCGGCTCATTCGTTTCGGATGGAAAGCAGCCGCCGCAAGTCAACCGCGGCGCCTATCTTGCCAACGTGCTCGGTCATTGCGGTGAATGCCATACCCCGCGCAACTTCCTCGGTGGCCTCAACCGCGAACGCCTGCTCGCTGGAACCAAAGCGGGGCCGGAGGGAAAGCCCATTCCGAACATCACGCCCACGCGCACAAAGAAGTGGAACGATGCCGAGATGAAGGAATTCCTGTCGACCGGTATGACGCCGGACTTTGATTCGGCGAACTCCACCATGATGGAAGTCATCCGAAACACCACCAGCAAGCTGACGGCAGAAGACCTCGCGGCAATGATCGCTTACATGCGCTCGGTGCCTGCGCTACCTGAGGACAAGTAGCGTTTGCAGGACCGGTCACGCAGTAACCTCGCGTGACCTGCTTCAATTCCCCGACCGGCGCTCACGCGCCGGTTTCCCCGCATTCGAATGGACCGGTTACGCAACAATCTCGCGTAACCTGCTTTTGATTCCTCGCCTGGAGTGGTTTTGAGACCGCCCGTTAGCCTGCGTCGTTGAAGCAGTGTCGCTTAGATGTTGCGGGCAAGTTCCTCGGCCTTGCCGATGTAGGTCGCCGGCGTCAGTTCAAGCAGGCGCTTGCGCTCGGCCTCGGGAATTTTCAGCCCGTCAATGAACGCTCTCAGCGCCTCGGCATTGAGCCGTTTGCCCCGCGTCAAGTCCTTGAGCTGTTCATAGGGGTTGGGCAGGCCGTAGCGGCGCATGACCGTCTGGATCGCCTCACCCAGCACCTCCCAGTTGGCGTCCAGGTCGTCAGCCATGCGCTTGGCATCCACTTCCAGCTTGCCAAGGCCGCGCAGGCACGACTTCCATGCCAGCAACGAATGCCCCAGCGCCACGCCCACATTGCGCAAGGCCGTCGAGTCCGACAGGTCGCGCTGCCAGCGCGACACCGGCAGCTTGTCGGCAAGAAACCGCAGCAGCGCATTGGCCGCACCCAGGTTGCCTTCGGAGTTCTCGAAATCGATCGGGTTCACCTTGTGCGGCATGGTCGATGAGCCGACTTCCCCGGCCTTCACGCGCTGGCGGAAATACCCCAGCGAGATATAACCCCACAGGTCGCGATCGAGGTCGAGCACCACGGTATTGGCCCGCGCCACTGCGTCGAGAAACTCGGCCAGCCCGTCATGCGGTTCGATCTGCGTCGTGTAGGCATTGAATTCGAGGCCCAGCGACTCGACAAAGCGCTGCGAAAACGCCGCCCAGTCGAAGTCCGGATACGCCGCCAGGTGCGCGTTGTAATTGCCCACCGCGCCGTTGATCTTCCCCGGCATGCCGACGCGCGCCATCGCATGGCGCGCGCGATCCAGCCGCGCCACCACGTTGGCGATTTCCTTTCCGAGCGTGGTCGGCGTTGCCGCCTGACCATGCGTCCTCGACAGCATGGCGATGCCCGCATTGGCATGCGCCATGCCGCGTAAATGCGCGATGACAGTGTCGAAGGCCGGCAACAGCACATCGCGACGCGCCGATTGCACGGCCAGCGCGTAGGCCAGGTTGTTGATGTCCTCCGAAGTGCAGGCAAAGTGGATGAACTCGGCCGCCTTCAGCGCTTGCGCGTTCTCACGCACCTGCTCCTTGAGCCAGTATTCGATGGCCTTGACGTCGTGGTTGGTTTCCGACTCGATGGCCTTGACGCTCTCGCCATGCGCCTGCGAGAAATCCGCGGCCAGTTTTCTCAGCGCAGCGACGGTTGCAGCGGAGAATGGCCCGATTTCACCCAGCGACGGCTCAGCCGCCAGCGCAATCAGCCACTCGATTTCCACGCGCACGCGATGGCGGATGAGCCCGAACTCGCTGAAAAACGGGCGCAGCGCGTCGGCCTGCGACGCATAGCGTCCATCCAGCGGCGAGACTGCGGTAAGTGTGTTGAGTGCCAAGATGGAAAATTTTGGCTGACATGAAGCGGGGCAACAAATCTTACCATGCGCGAGGAGCGCTTCCTGATCTCAGCCTTGTCCAATGGGGTTTGAGTCTGAACGGGGGACGTGATTCCAACGGGGTTTGAG
>CAXNGL010000334.1:0-3650 GCA_964201515.1 Burkholderiales bacterium | reverse complement strand
ACTCAAAACCGCTACTGGCGCGAACGGGTTATACACCGGGCCGCTCGCCTCCCGCCTTAGAGGGGCGGGCCGCAGCCCCGTGCATAACCTTGCACCGGGGATGCCTCAAGAACTGAACCGCCCACCGCTCCGTTCAGACTCATACTTGGATTGGAATGTACTGTTCCGGTCTTTTCCAGTTCCAGTCTTTTCCAACGCGGCATGGGCCTCAATGGGGGGAACGTGTTTCCGAATCCGGCGTGTTCGAGGCGCAATTCCAGGATTGGGCGCCGTGCCGGCTTCGGCGGGACGCGACCAGATCGGCAGGCGTCGGCGCCTGCCGACTGCCGCGTTTGCGAAAGCCTTTGTCGGGGCATGACGATTCTTCGGAGAGGGCCTCATATAATCAGCCGATGAATCCCCCCAAGAAGAGCCTGCTGGCGGCGTTGGCCACGGTCAGCAGCATGACGCTGGTGTCGCGGATCCTGGGATTCCTCCGCGACGCGGTCATCGCCCGGGTGTTCGGCGCTGGGATCGCCACCGATGCGTTCTTCGTGGCATTCCGCATCCCGAACCTGCTGCGCCGGCTGTTCGCCGAAGGCGCCTTCGCGCAGGCCTTCGTGCCGGTGCTCTCGGAGTACCGCTCGCAGCGCGGCGAAGCCGACACGCGCCTGCTGGCGGATCGCACCGCCACGCTGCTGGCGCTCTCGCTGCTGGCTGTCAGCGTGCTGGGCATCGTGCTCGCGCCGTGGATCATCTGGCTGACGGCGCCGGGGTTCTCGGGTGCCAAGGCCGATCTCACCACGGCGCTGCTGCGCGTCACCTTCCCCTACGTGCTGTTCATTTCGCTAGTGTCGTTCGCCGGCGGCATCCTCAACACCTGGAGCCGCTTCGCCATCCCGGCGGTGACGCCGTCGCTGCTCAACGTGGCCATGATCGTCAGTGCCGCCTTCCTCGCGCCGTACGTCGATCCGCCCGTAATGGCGCTTGCCTGGGGCGTGTTTGCGGGTGGCATATTGCAGCTCGCGTTGCAGGTGCCGGCGCTGATGCGCATCGGCATGCTGCCGCGCCTCAATCTGGCCTCGTCATGGTCGGATCCCGGCGTGCGCAGGATCCTGCTGCTCATGGCGCCGGCCGCGCTGGGCGTGTCGGTGAGCCAGCTGAGCCTCATCATCAACACCATCTTCGCGTCCTTCCTGCAATCGGGCAGCGTGTCGTGGCTGTATTACGCCGACCGCCTGATGGAATTTCCCACCGGGTTGCTGGGCGTGGCGTTGGGAACGGTGCTGCTGCCCAGCCTGTCGCGCTATTACGCCTCGGACAACACCGCCGAGTATTCCCGGTTGCTCGACTGGGGGCTGCGACTGACGCTGATCTTCGCGCTGCCATCGTCGGTGGCGCTGGCCATCCTGTCGGTGCCGCTGGTGACCACCTTGTTCCACTACGGGCAGTTCTCCGCCAACGACGTATGGATGACGCGCCAGGCCCTGGTCGCCTACAGCGTGGGGCTCACCGGCCTGATCCTGGTCAAGGTGCTGGCGCCGGGCTTTTATGCGCGGCAGAACATCCGCACGCCGGTGCGCATCGCCTTGTTCACCCTGGCCATGACGCAGGTGCTCAATGCGCTGCTGGTCCTGCCGCTCAAGCATGCCGGGCTGGCCTTGTCCATCGGCCTGGCCGCCTGCCTGAATGCGCTGCTGCTGTACCGGCAGTTGCGCGGGCATGGTTTTTTCACGCCGCAGCCCGGCTGGCTCAAATTCAGTGGCAAGATTGCACTTGCCCTGGCGGGAATGGCGGGGGTAATCTGGTTTGCCATGGGGCCCGAGCAGTGGTGGCTGGACAGCGCTGGCGGCGTGCGCGTTGCGGCACTGGCCGGGCTGGTCGCCCTCGGCGGCAGCGTGTATTTCTTCATGCTGTGGCTGCTGGGTTTTCGTGTTGCCGATTTTTCGCGGCGGGTTGCCTGATGTTGTGTTACGGGCCATTTCAGCATTACCGAAACGGCCATGATGGTGGGGGGCATGCAGTGACGTCACTGCCCCCCCTCGATTGTTTGTGTTAGGCGCTTTAGCGGAATTTTTTGCCCAATATCCTGACGTGAGCGTTGCTTCATGAGTCCCTACCTTGATCAATTTGCCGAACTGGTGTCGCGCGACCAGTTCGATCTTGCGCGCGCCAGCCTGATGCTGGCGCAGGATGCCTATCCGGGGCTCGACGTGGGCGGCTGCCTGGCCAGCATCGACGACATCGCCGTCAAGGTGAAGAAGCGCCTGTCCGAAGATGCCTTCCCGGCACAGAAACTGCAGGCGCTCAACTACACCTTGTTCACCGAGCTCAATTTCTCCGGCAACGTCACCGACTATTACGATCCGCGCAACAGCTACCTCAACCAGGTGCTGGAGCGGCGCGTCGGCATCCCCATTACGCTGTCGGTGCTGTATCTCGAAATCGGCCAGCGCATCGGGTTGGACCTCAAGGGGGTGTCTTTCCCCGGGCATTTCCTGGTCAAGCTCAGCGTCGACCGCGGCCAGCTGGTGCTCGATCCGTTCTCGGGGGGCGAAACACAGACGGAGGCCGAATTGCGCCAGCGGCTGGCCAAGGTCATGCCCGCCCAGGACGCCAGCCGCGCCTCGCTGGCGCCCTTCCTGGAAGCCGCCACGCCGCGCCAGATCGTCACGCGCATGCTGCGCAACCTCAAGGGCATTTACATGCAGGCCTCGAAATACGAGCAGGCGCTGGCGGTGATGCATCGCCTCCTGCTGGTGATGCCGGAGGCCGTGGATGAACTGCGCGATCGCGGCATCATCTATGAAAAACTCGAATGCTTCCGGCCCGCCCTGTCCGATTTGCAAAACTACCTGCGCCGCCGCCCCAATGCGATGGACGCGGTGGAGATCCACGGCAAGGTGGACCATCTCAAGCGATCGGCGGCGCGGCTGAATTGATGGCGCGGGCGACGCGCTCACCCAATCGCCCCCCCGCGCGACCCCGGGATTCCTGCTCCGTGCATGGCGGCCAAGGTAGCCAAGACGACCGGGCGCAGGTCACCTTGGCGAGCAGCCTGCGGCAACTCACGAAAGCACGCCGTCCGGAAGTGATAGTCCGCAAGAAAGTCGCTATAATTCAGGACTTTGCGGAATTCTTCGGAGCTTTGCACCGGGGTCTTTGCCGATCACCTGACCGCCCAAGTCGCTTGTAACGCCATGTTCGCACGCTCATGCTCGTAACCCACGGCCTCGCAGCAACGTCGCGCGCCCCGGGACCATCCGGTGCCGGCGGGACGGCGTTGCCGCACGCCCGTGAAGGGGGCAGGCTGCAGGCCTTCACCGCCGTGACCATCGGCAATTTCGACGGTGTGCATGTGGGCCACCAGGCCATGCTGGCGCGCCTGCGCGATGCCGCGCGCACGCACGCGCTGTCGCCCTGCGTGCTGACCTTCGAGCCGCACCCGCGCGAGCTGTTCACGCCCGGGCAGGCGCCCACGCGGCTGACGTCGCTGCGCGAGAAGCTCGAGGTGCTGGCCGCCTGCGGCGTTGAGCGCACGCATATCGCGCGCTTCACGCGCGCATTTGCTTCCTTGCCCGCCGAGGCGTTCGTCGAGCGCATGCTGGTGGGCACGCTGGCGGCGCGCTGGGTGCTGGTGGGCAGCGATTTTCGCTTTGGCGCCAGGCGCG